>CALVEE010000091.1 GCA_944326495.1 Candidatus Gastranaerophilales bacterium
TGTCAGCATAAGAATCGGAATCTCAGAAGTTTCAGAATTCTGTCTCACCCTCTGCGCAACCGTAAAACCATCAACTTCCGGCATCATAACATCCAGAATAATAAGCGACGGCTCCTCCTGTTTTGCAAGCGCAAACCCTTCTATTCCGTTAAATGCCTGTATTACCTCATGCCCTTGAAGTTCAAGATTTATTTTAATTAGTTCATTAATAGCCTTATCATCATCAACTACAAGAATTTTAGCCATTTATTAACACTTCCTCCATAGCTTCACTATTTTCATCAATTTCTTCCAATAATTTATCCGGAATAGTTTTAGCAGAATTTATTCCCAATTCTTTAAGAGCTTCTACTTGCGAGAATAAGCTCGGTTTGTTTTTATTGCCTCGCTTAAATCTATTTATTGTTGTATTAAGTTTTTTTCCGACATCTTCAAAACGTTTTTGCACATCAATCAAATCTTCGCAGAACTGAACAAAGGTTTCGTACAGATTTACTCCTGCATTTACTATTTCTCCGACGCTTTCGCATTGTTTTTCCTGCGCAAATAATTGGTCAACAAGCCTCATTGTTGCAAGAAGAGAGGCGGTTCCTACAATTATTATTTTTGATTTATATGCACTGTTTATCAAATCCGCATCTTCATATAAAAGGCTTAAAGAAGTTTCTATCGGGATATACATCATTATAAAATCAGGCTGCCAGAGATTTTCAGCATTCTGATAATTTTTATTTGCTAAATCGGTAATTCTCTTTTTAACTTCCGCTTTAAAATCTTTGAGCCTGGAGGGGTCGTCAATGTATTCAAGATAACTTGTTAGGGTTACTTTTGAGTCAATAATTATATGACGGTTTCCAGGAAGGTTAATTACAATATCAGGTCTTATAATGTGTTCCTCATCATCTTTAAGGTTAGAAGAAGTGGTTACAAGCTGCTTATCATAATGAATACCTTCCCTCATTCCGCAGTATTCAAGAACGGTATCTAAAATATTTTCACCGTAAGCACCTTTTATATTCTGATTTTTAGTTAAAGCTTCGGTCAAATTTTTAGCTTCCTGTGCAATGAGTTTGTTATTCTTTTCCAGATTTAAAATCTGTTCAACAATCTTTGTAGTATTCTCAACTCCTGCAAGATTAAATTTTTCAACTTTGCTTTTAAATTCGCCTAGCTCATTTTTTAAAGGCAGAATTTTTTCCTCCAGCACTTCCCTGTTTTGTTTTCTCAAATCTTCCTGCTCGTTTTTTATTGTCTCATTTGCAAGTTTTACGAAATCATTTTTAATAATTTCCTGCAAGCTTCCGGCAGTTTCCATTTTTGTTTTTAAGGAAATAAGTTCGTCTCTCATTGAGGTTTGTTTTTGGGTAAAAAAGATATATAAAAATATTCCGCAAATGAGCGCTCCTGATATAAATGAAATAATTCCTGTTAATATAAGCATGCTCATACCTCCTTAAAAAATTAAGCTTCTTTTATTATAAAAGAAGCTTAATAAAAAATCTATTGTCTGTCCTGTAGTTTTGCAAGCAGTCTCAATATTTCAAGATAGAGCCAAACGAGTGTAACCATAAGCCCGAAAGCTCCAAACCATTCCATATCTTTTGGAAGCATCATCTGCGAGCCGCGTTCAATAAAGTCAAAATCAATAATTAAATTTAAAGCAGCTATAACACAAATTACAGCGCTTATTGCAATCCCGACAGGAGTTGCCGCATTAATCATCGGAACATGCATATGGAAAAAGCTGCCAATAAAATCTACTAAATAAACCGCAGCAATTGATAATGTTGCAATAAAAATAACACTTCTGAATTTATCAGTACATCTTATCATATTTGTTCTGTAAAGAATTAACATTGCAAATAAAGCTGCAAAAGTACCCGCAACCGCTTGTGATACAATTCCCGGATAAGAAGCTTCAAATGTTGCAGAAATTCCGCCTAAGAATAAACCTTCACAGACTGCATAAACCGGTACTAAAAATTTAGTTCTTGTAAAACATATTATAAGAGCCAGTATAAAACCAACAATTGCTCCACCGCCTGTAAGCATAATAGCTAAATCAGTATAGCCGAGAGTCATACGAGACCAAACAAAAGCTGCAGCTGCTACCAGCAATATCGCTAAGAAAGCCGTGACTTGTATTGTGCCGTTTACTGTCATAGGCTCGCCATCTAGAACTCTCTCCTGATCGGTAAATTTTTCATTTAATATAGGGTTTGACATAAAACCTCCTTTTTTTCTTTGATAATATTATATCACATATTTTCGTAAAGTTTACCTTAAACTTTTTTTTATGTAATATGTTTTTATGCTTTTAAACTGCTATAAGAAATTTTTTACCTATTTTCAACAGAATAAAAAGTCTTTAAAGATATATACTTTTTTGTCTTTTGTTGTAGGTACTCTTGAGCTTTTTGGAATAGCATTGACTTATCCTTTTGTTTTAAAATTGTTATCTAATGAGAATGACTCCGGAAATACTCTGACCTCTCCTATTGTAATCGGGCTGGGAATTATAATGCTGTTTATTGCAAAAAATCTTGTAATGATTTTCTATACCTACTTACAGGCAAAATTTACAAAAGCAGTAGAGGCGGAAGTAAATTTAAGTTTTATAAAATATTTTTTAGCAGCACCTTATCAGGAAACGATGAAAATTTCACTTGCAGAAAAATCAAATATATTAGGTTGTTTGATTCCTAATACTATCAATAATTTTGTCTTGAGATTATTAAATCTCAGTGTTAACTTTTTTATATTCGTTCTAATTTTTTTATTTCTGGTGATAAAATTTCCGGCAGCAACTGCTATAACGATTATTTTTGCAATATTGCTTTTGTATTTGCAAAATGCTTATTTTAAACCTCGCATGAATAAAAACTCAAAGAGAATTGCAGATGCAAGCTTAATTTATAATCAAAGAACAAACGAAGCTCTACTGGATATAAAAGGCGTTAAAATTTCTAATAATGAAAATTTCTTTTTTGATAACTATAAAAGTGCGATACTTGATTTTTACAAGACTGCTACAGAGACACTTTTTTTGAATACTATACCGCCATATATAACAGAACCTTTTATAATTATATTGCTATTTGTACTCTTAACCGTAATTACCTGGCAAAACTATTCCGAACCTGATAAACTTATAGCTCTTTTTGCAATGATAGTTTCTGCGATATTTCGTCTGGCTCCGACTATATCAAGAATACAGGTTAATTTTAACGGTATAAATTCAGCATTACCTATGACGGAAGAACTTCTTAAAATATATGAAAAGCTTGGTATAGATAAAGTAAAAGATATTACACATAAAGAATTTGCAAGATTTAATTCTGAGATTGAATTAAAAAATGTTTCTTTTGCGTATGAGCCGAAAAAGCTTATTCTTAAAAATATTAATATAAAAATCAAAAAAGGAGAGTTTATCGGTATAGCAGGGCTTTCCGGTACCGGAAAAACTACGCTTGCAGATATAATTGCAGGACTCTTGTCTCCGACAAGCGGGAAAATGTTATTGGATAACATACCGATATCACTTCCTCTTAAAATAGGATATATTCCGCAAGTATTCAATATTATCAATGCGTCGATAAAAAAGAATGTTATATTTGGATCTGCTGTTGAAAGCGATGAATTAACTATAGATGCTTTAAAAAAAGCTAAGCTCTATGAGTTTATTATAGAAAATTATCCGGCCGGAATAGAAGCTAATCCTTTTATAGATTCTACCGGTTTTTCGCAGGGGCAGAAACAAAGACTTGCAATTGCACGTGCTTTATATTCTGAACCGGATGTACTCATTCTTGATGAGGCAACTTCTTCGCTTGATTTAAAGACAGAAGAAGAAATTTGTAATGTTTTAAAAAGTTTGAAAGGAAAAATGACAATTATTGCAATTGCTCACAGACTTTCCACTATAAAATTTGCAGACAGAATAGCATTTATGAAAGATGGAGAAATTGTTGATATTGCCCCATTTGACGAATTATATGCTAAAAATAATGATTTTAGAGAGCTTGTTCGAATAGCTTCAATTAAGCCATCCGAACTTTCTCCATAAGCTTGTCAATTTTTTCTTTTAAGTCTCTATCAATCGGACTTGTTGCATAACCTTCCAGTCTGGATTCTTCTTCCTGTTTTGCTAAATTTTTCTCCAACATAGCCAATTTTCTTAAAGCAATAGTCATAGTAACCTCCTTATCTACCTTATATTTTTAATCTTACATATATATAAAGTATTTTTTGTTACAAAAATTGACTTTTTGTAAAGAAAAATTAAGCTGAATAAATGTTTTAGAATAAATGATTTTTAACGCTGCTATTCATTTTATTTTTATGTTATTCTATTATTAAACTAGCGAGGGATTATTATGACAGAAACAAAGATAAAAATAGAAGATTTACCTACTGTTTATGATGCAAAATCTACAGAAGAGAAAATGTATAAATTCTGGGAAAACGGAGAGTATTTTAAAGCGGATGCTCATTCTAAGAAACCTCCGTTTACAATAGTAATCCCGCCTCCGAATGTCACAGGCGTCCTGCATATGGGACACGCACTTGACGGAACGTTGCAGGATATCTTAACCCGTTATCACAGAATGAGCGGTTATGAAGCACTCTGGGTTCCGGGAACAGACCATGCTGGTATTGCAACGCAGGCGGTTGTTGAAAAAGAGCTTAGAAAAGAAGGACTTACCCGCCACGATATCGGGCGTGAAGAATTCCTTAAACGCACCTGGAAATGGGCAAATGAGCATAAGTCCGCTATTTTAAACCAATTCAAACGCTTAGGAGCTTCTTTTGACCTCTCAAGAGAAAGATTTACCTTTGATGAAGGCTGTTCGGAAGCGGTTAAAGAGGTTTTCGTAACTCTATATAATAAAGGCTTAATCTACAAAGGCGCTTATATTGTAAACTGGTGTCCGCGCTGTCAGAGTGCGATTTCGGATATTGAAACAGAATACGAAACAGAACAGGGGCATTTGTGGGAAATTTCTTACCCGCTTGTAGGCGAACCCGGTGCTATAATCGTTGCGACAACGAGACCGGAGACAATGTTCGGTGATGTTGCAATAGCTGTTCATCCGAGTGATAAAAAATATTCCGAGTTAATCGGAAAAACTGTTATGATACCGCTTAGCGGACGTAGAATTCCGATTATTGCAGACGAATACGTTGACAAGTCATTCGGCACCGGTGCAGTAAAAATTACGCCGGCACATGATCCTAATGACTATGAAGTAGGTAAACGTCACAATTTCAGCCCGATTTGGGTTATTGATGAAGAAGGCAAGATGAAGGCTTGCGCGGAAGTTCCGCCTGAATATCAAGGTCTGGATAGATATGAGGCAAGAAAGAAAATTGTCGATATGCTAAGCTACAATAATTTCCTTCTCCGGGTAAAAGACCACGAGCATAATGTAGGAAAATGCCAGAGATGTAATACTACAATTGAACCTCTGCTTTCCGAACAGTGGTTTGTAAAGATGGGACCGCTTGCAAAAGAAGCAATTGCAGCGGTTAAAGACGGCAGAATTAAGTTTATACCGGAAAGATGGGAAAAGAATTATTTAGGATGGATGGAAAATATCCGTGACTGGTGTATTTCGCGCCAATTATGGTGGGGACATCAGATTCCAGCTTATTACCATAAAGTTACTGGAGAAATGGTTGTTGCAAAAGAAAATCCTGACCCTGAAAATTATGTACAAGATTCCGACTGCCTGGATACCTGGTTCTCATCAGGGCTCTGGCCGTTCTCAACAATGGGATTTCCGAATGCTGAAACTGATGACTTTAAAAAATTCTACCCGACATCAGTTCTTGTAACAGGGTTTGATATAATCTTTTTCTGGGTTGCAAGAATGATTACCATGGGGCTTGAGTTTACCGGTAAAGCACCATTCTCGACAGTTTATATTCACGGACTTATTCGTGACGAAAAAGGTCAGAAGATGTCTAAATCTAAGGGGAATACAATTGATCCGGTTCAGATTATCGATAAATACGGATGTGATGCTCTAAGGTTTACTATGACATCGCTTTGTACATATGGCGGTCAGGATATTAAGATTTCTGACGAGAGATTTGAGTACGGAAGAAATTTTGCTAATAAACTATGGAATGCATCAAGATTTGTACTGATGAACCTTGAAGGAGTTGACGATAAGCCGATTGATAAAAATAAATTAACTATTGTTGATAAGTGGATTTTAAATCAGCTTAACGAAACTGCAAAAACGGTTAACAAGTATATGAAAGAATACAGAATCGGTGAAATTGCGCATACGCTGTATGATTTCTTCAGAAGCGAATACTGTGACTGGTATGTTGAAATCGCAAAAATCCAGCTTAAGGATGATGAGTTAAAGGCTAATACCCAAAGGGTTTTGAGATACGTTCTTGATATGTCGTTAAGAATGCTCCACCCGATTATGCCGCATATTACCGAATATGTCTGGGGCTTAATCCCTGGGGAAAAACATGCTTCAGCTATTGTAATTTCAAAATTCCCTGTATATGAAGAGGATTTAGCTTACCCCAAAGAAGCGGAAGAAATGAAGCTTGTGTTTGACACAATTACATCTTTAAGAAACGTAAGGCAGAGCTTTAATATTCCGACTTCTGCAACCGTTGATGTTGAAATCAGAGCAGAAGGCAAAGAGAAAGAGATTTTCGGCGAAATCGAACCTTATATTCACCGTCTTGCAAAAGTTAATAATATAACTTATGCCCTGCCGGAGGCTCCGACACCTGCGCAATCAGCAGCGGCAGTGGTTTCAACTTCTAAATTAATCGTACCGCTTGCAGGGTTGATTGATTTAGATGCAGAAATTAAGAGACAAGAAAAGAAGTTAGAAAAACTAACGAATGAAAAAAATTCACTTCTCGGGCGTATGAAGAACGAAAAATTTGTGGCTAATGCACCGAAAGAACTTGTTGAACAGACGAACGCAAGAATAGAGGAAATTATAGCACAAGAAGGGGTTATAAAAGAGTTAATAGAATCTTTGAAATAGTCTCGGCTTAAAATAGGAGAGAATTGTGCGGAGCCTGCTCCAATTATCACCTGCCACGCTCCTCCCTCAAAAGCACTGCTGTCCAGTAAAAATATAGCGTAACAAAGTTATTGTTGGGCAGTTATGTCCAACTGACTACCCCAAATAAAAACAAAAAGTACTATTCCCTCTCCTTACGGGAGAGGAGCAGCCGTGTTTGAGGCGGGAGCCGAAAACTACGGATGCGGTGAGGGGGCAATTTTATATCACGATATCATTAAATATTCCGCTATTGCGGAGCTGTAGTAACATACCGATTTTGTTTATAAGATTATTTTGACCATCATTTGGGAGGTAGCTGCGTCGCATGACAGTATTAATAAATTTATTCTATATTCAATAGTCCTACATTGCCGCTTTTTCCTTTAGTAAAACTTAACTGAAAACAAAATGAACAATTTTTTTTTATTCTCGTTATCTTAATGTAACGGCAAGAGAATAATAAGAGAGTATGAAAGGAATTATGTATGAACAAGAAGATTTTATCTTTTTTAATTGCAGCATTTTTAGTTGCAGGAACAGGATTGAGCGCGCAGAGTTACGCAGCAAGAGGTGATTACCATAGAGCCGGCAGCCACCATCAGCAAATGAAACAGCGTCCGCAAGAACACAGACGCGGTGCAATTAAGCCCAACAGAGGGCCTCAAAAACAAGAAGTCAGAAAAAATCACCCTGATTTAAAAAAAGGCCAGCCGGGTAAAAACCATAGAGATTTAAGAAACAAACCGGGTAACAAAAAGAATTTCAAAAAACAAAACAAAGGGCCAAAATTTGAGAAAAAACAACCTAAAAAAGAGTTTAAAAATTTCCATAAACAGAATAAAAAAACAGTAAAAAACAGAGACTATAAAAGAAGAAAGTAAAAATCGAGCGGGCAGCCAGAATGGCTGCCCGCTCATTGGTATTCAAAAAGCTTAAATATTAAACCTATACATTTAAATAATTTTGTGGTTTAATTCAGATATGGAAGAATTTATATTACAGAATAATATCAGAGCTTGTTTTAAACAAAATAAAAATACACCGCGGGTTGCGCTGACTTTAAACTTTTCGATTGTAAAACCCGAAAAATTTGCCGGAGAATACTCTCTTATGAACCGGCTTTTGTTGAAAGGAACGCAAAAATACTCATCGGAAGAACTTGCGAGTATTCTCGATGAAAACGCGATTGAGCTTTGTACCGAGATGAAATCCGATTATTTAAGATTTCGTTTTGTATGTCTCAATGAAGATTTTGAGCTTGCGCTTTCCATACTTAGCGATATTATTTTGAATTCTACTTTTGAAGAGTTTGAAAAAGAAAAAGAAA
>CALVEE010000092.1 GCA_944326495.1 Candidatus Gastranaerophilales bacterium
CGTCTGTAGGGTCTGTCACTTATAAGAGCGTGGTAGGTGTCTGCTATAGCTACAATTTTAGCAGCAAGCGGTATGTCGCCGTTTTTTAAACCTTCAGGATAACCTTTACCGTCTATTCTTTCGTGGTGGTATTTTACTATCGGAATAAGGTCTCTTAAGGATGGATTTGGGGTAAGAACCTTTTCAGCGCCAATTGTCGGATGTTGTTTCATTATAACCCATTCTTCATCAGATAAAGGCCCTTCTTTTTTTAGAACAGTTTCCGGAATGCCTATTTTCCCTACATCATGTAAAAGCGCACCGAGTTTAATGCGTTCAACTTCTTCTTCCGGAAGATTTATTGCTCTTGCAAGAGCTTCCGAGAATTTTGAAACAGAAGTCGAGTGACCTTTTGTATACGGGTCTTTTGCATCAATTGCACTCGCTAATGATGCTGCTATTTCAGAAATTCTGTTTCCGTGCAAAGCGTGTTCTGCGTTAAATTTCGAAATCAATTCTTCTTCAAAATTTATGCCTAATTGAGCGTGACGCTTACCTAATACTTCCGCATAGGATTTCAGCGCTGCATCATCCCAGAAATTAAAGTCAGCAGAGCTGATAATTGCAGACATGCCGTCTTTATAACCTTTAGCCTGTGAAATATACATTGCCTGCTCTGCCAGTATTAACAGCTTTTCCTTATCATCTGCACAGTCCGGATAAGTTGAAATCCCGACAGAAACTTTTACCGGCCCTATATCATCAATAAAACAGCAGGAAAGAGTATATGTCAAATATTCTGCGACATATTTTGCCTGGTCACAAGAGGTATTAGGCATTATAATTGCAATCTCGTCTCCGCCATAGCGTCCGGCAACATCACCTTCTCTTATATTTTGTCTGACTTTATCAGCTACAATTTTAATAACCTCATCACCTTTTGCATGCCCGAGTTCACGGTTAATTTTGGTAATATTGCAGATATCCATCATTACTATTGAAAGCTGCTGCTTATTTGTTTGCGCTCTCGATAATTCATTTGTAAGAATTTCCTGAAAGCCTCTATGGTTGTATAGAAGTGTAAGATTATCAGTATTTGCATACGCGTCACTCTTTTCAAGCAAATCAAAGTTATGAGAATACAGGGCAGAATAATTTGCAATAAGCTGATAAAGTGCTGCATTCTGCCTTGCACAGCTGTCTTCTATAAGCATTACGCCGATACACTTATTTACTGAAATCAGAGGCAATATTGCTACTGTATAATCTTTAAAATATGAAAGTTTTAAAAACTCAACATCATCTTTAAATATTATCTGCTGTTCACTAAGTGCCTGAATAAGAGGATTGTCGGTTTCTTTAAGAAAAACCTTTGTCGAGTAAACATTCCCTCTTTTATCAAGAAGACGTAAGTTTAAACAGTTTGATTTTTCTTTCAAAAGCCCGACTGCAATAAAATGTGAATCAATATTCTGGGTTATAATAGAGTAAATTTTTGTATAATATTCATTCAATGATGCTACGTTTGATATTTTGATAAGTTCATCTACAACTGTTTTATATGTAAGAGTAAAGCCTTTTTCATTATTGAAAGATTTATTTTGCGGATTAGAAAGCGAGTTTGCACAACTGTTAAAAGTCAGTGCATTAACCTTAGACACAAGTTTCTCCTGGGAAATCGGGGAAGTAACAGGAGAAGTATCTGAAAAAATAGACAATTTCTTAGCAAAATTTTTTTCTTTATTCACGCATCCACCTTCATACTACAAAGACTATAAAACAGATAAATAATAAAAATTGATTAAATATTACAAAAAATTTACATTCGCATAAAACATATCCCTTTAATTCATATATTAACATTTTTTCGAAGTTTTTCCACTAAAAGAGATACATTTTTTACAAATGTTTATATAAATTTATACCAGAACCGGATAAACATTCTCTAATACAGCTTCCTGCAGGTTCTGCGGTATAATAAAAGTAAATGTATTTGTTGCAATTCCGTCGGAAGACGCATATATACGTCCCCTGTGCGCATCTATAATTTTTTTTGAAAGGTATAATCCGATATCATGTCCGACAGCGCCATATTTAGGATTATTAGCACAGTAACTGAACATTGAAGCACATTCTTCTTCAGTCAGTGCCTTTCCGCGGGTAATAACTGAAAATTTCAGATTGTTATTCTTTGTCGTAATATTAACCAGAATTTTTTCCCCGCTTTTAGAATACATTATCGCTGTTGACAGCAGTGCTGTAATTACTTTTTTCATTTCAGCTCTATCAGCTTCGGCAAAAGCGTCGGCTTGAGTTGCCATATATGAAAATGAAACATATTTTTCCTGCAGAAGCGGTGATACATCCTTAACTCCTTCCAGCAGCAGCTCCGGAAGGTTTATACGCTCATAATATAAATCATATTCATCCAGTTCTAGTTTATATGTCGCAATAATCATTGAAATCATCTCAAGAATATACTTACAAGATTGTTCAATCTGTGATATCATATCTTTTTGTGATGCAGCCAGCCTGCCGATTGTCTCATTTTTTAAAATCTCAAGCCCGCGAAGCTGTGCGATTGTCGGAACCTTCAAATCATGCACCAATACTTCTGTAAAATAATTTCTCTGGCTTACAAGTTTTTCATATAATTTTCTATTCGTTTGTATTTTAAGCTTTAATTCTTTTTTTATATTAAACACATACATAATAAAAAAAACACTCATAGATACAATACATAGTAACGCCGGAGTGTTGTACTCTGTCGAATATATTACCGACAGAGACGAAAAATAGACAATAACAAATATTAAACCTTTTATAATACTCATCATTTTACGCCCATAAATTCTTTAGTTCTTGATAGTATTGAATATATTAACCCGATTATCTAATAAGTTAAATTGCCTGACTGGGTATATAATTTTGAACAGAATTAATGAGCCCGCGGTGAAGCTTAACATTATGCACCCTTAAATAATCAACTCCCTTTTGGATAAGAGGGTAAGAAATTGCTGCAGAAAGAGTATCCTTAAGAGCGTTATCGTTATTTTCAATCCCAAGGAAGCTTTTTCTGGAAAGACCAAGCATTACAGGGCATCCAAGTGAGTATAGTTCTTCTATTTTGTTAATAATTTCAAAATTATCTTTTCTCGATTTGCCAAAACCAATCCCCGGGTCGATAATAATTCTTTCAATCCCTTTTTCTCCGGCAAAATCAATTTTTGCTTTTAAGCTTAAGAAAATCTCTTCAACAACATTTCTATATACCGGCCCGTCCTGCATAATATCAGGAGTTCCTTTCGAATGCTGAATTATGACTTCTGCTTTATATTTAGCAATCACATCAGGCATTTTGCTGTCATAATCAAAACCTGAAACATCGTTTATTATTGACACACCGTTATTCAAACAAAAATCTGCAACAACAGAGCTTCTGGTATCAATACTTATCGGAATTTTTATATTTTCTCTGTTAATAAACTCCAAAATCGGCTTAAGCCTTCTAATCTGTTCTTCTGCCTCAACAGCTTGAGAATAAGGTCTTGTACTCTCCGCTCCGATATCTATAATATCCGCCCCATCATCTATAAGCTCTAATAAATGCTTCTTAGAAGCTTCCAAATCGAAATATTTTCCTCCATCAGAAAAAGAATCAGGAGTAATATTTAAAATCCCTGCAATTTTAGTTTTTCTCTTTTGCCCTGATAAAAACAAATCTATTTCCTGAGCTAAAACACCCAGCTTGAAAGGCTGTCCTTCCAATTTTCTGGCAATTTTCTTAATCTGGGACAAACTTCCGCATAATATTGCATCGGATTTTTCAATCTGGCCTGTAATAACATTGCGGTTTACACCGCAATCAGCACCATATATTAAAGCAGTCTGCTTCAATATATTAGCCTGCGGAGGCGTTAAACCAAATATCTTAATATTCTTATACCGGAACTTATCAGAAGCTTTATTAATATAACAAGACTCAAACCCAATCAGTTCGAGTTCGGACTCTATATTTTCACCGGACACTTCTTTTAATAAAAAATTACCCATGCAGAAATTTTAACATAAACAGAAATCATACCTCAATAATTTGAAGAGTAATAGCCTTAACAACAGCCTGTACTCTATTATGAGCATTCAGTTTTTTATAAATGGATTCCAAATGAGATTTGGTTGTCGCAATAGAAATATTAAGCTCTTGAGCAATTTCTTTATTCATAAGCCCTTTTGCAACCAATTCAAGGACACTCTGCTCTTGTTTTGTTAATTTACTTATCATTCGGAAATCCTCGTATACTTCTATATTTAATTTTTATATAATTGTGTTCAAGTGTCTATCAGCCGTTCGGCTATTTTTGAAACACAGCCTGTATATCTTGAATTTCCTGTTAAAATATGTAATAATAATATTACTTTATATAGGTGTTTATTTTGTTCCTACATTTTTATAAATAGGGAGAGTAAGCTCTATAATTCTTGAAGTATACCCGCCGATACAAAATCGCCAGCGGGAAACGGATAAATTTAGGCACTCACCCACCTGCGAGACCGGCAGGTAACAAAATCGCACTTATATAAAGTTTTTTATTTATAAATTTTTATACAGCACCCGGTTTCTTTGATATAATAAAACAGACTCTCCGACAAATATTTATCTATAATTGTAAATATGCCTTTATTTATAGTAAACTAAAGGTATTCGGAGGTATTCATGGTAAATGAAATTTCTAAAATATACAGTGATATAGCAGAATTAGTTAATCTCGCCAGAATAAAAGCGTATCGTACGATTAATTCAATTATGGTTGAAACATACTGGAAAATCGGGCAGCGCATTGTTGAAGAAGAACAGGGCGGTGCATTTCGTGCTGAATATGGCTCTAAACTTATTGAAAACTTGTCAAGATATCTCACTGATACTTTCGGCAAAGGTTTTTCGGAAGCAAATTTGAAAAGTATGAGAAGTTTTTATATTGCATATCCTGAATTCGACAGACAGTGTCTAGCGAATTTATCCTGGTCAAATATAGCAAGGATTATAAGGATTGATAACCCGGAAGAAAGAAATTACTACCTAAAAGAAGCAGCATCGCAAAATTGGTCATACCGTCAGCTTGAACGCAATATCAAAAGCGGTTATTATCACAGGCTCTTATCAACTCAAGCTGGAGTAAATAATCTTGATAAATATCTGCCTGCCGTTATTGACTCAAAAGATTTTATAAAGGATCCGTATATTTTAGAATTTCTGGATTTGCCTGAGAATATTGAAGGCAAAGAAAGTGCTTTAGAATCAGCATTAATAAATAATTTGCAAAAATTTTTGCTTGAACTTGGCAAAGGGTTTTCTTTCGTCGCCCGCCAATTTAGAATTAGCACGGAAACTGACCATTTTTATGCCGATCTGGTATTTTATAACTATTTATTAAAATGCTTTGTTATTATTGATTTAAAGACCACAAAATTATCCCACGCTGATATCGGGCAAATGGATATGTATGTCAGAATGTTTGATAAATTAAAGCGTGGTGCAGATGACAATCCTACTATAGGTATAATTTTTTGTACAGATAAATCCGAAACTATGGTCAAATACTCTGTATTACAGGAGAGCCGGCAGATTTTTGCAAGCAAATATAAAACCATACTTCCGACAGAAGAAGAACTTGCAAATATGCTTCAAAAAGAAAATATAAAATTATTAACAGAACAAGAATAATCAGAACCCATTTAAAAAGCAATATTTTTTATTTTATTTAACTTTTCCATACTGTCAGTTTCAAAATATATTCTTAAAAGAGGTTCTGTACCGCTCGGGCGCACAAGAAGCTTTGTCGTTTCGCCAAGCATTAATTTAACCCCGTCTTTTGTATCAACAGAGGTAACTTTATATTCAGCAATACTTTTCAAATTCTTCGCTTTTTCTATAATCGTTTTTATTTCTTCACGATTATCGAGTTTTAAATCAATTCTATCCGTATAAAACCTGCAGCCGGCAAGCTCGTAAATTTCTTCCTGCAAATTTGTTAAAGGTTTTCTGGAAGAAGCCATAGCCTCAAGAACCAGAAGATTTGCAAGCAGGCCGTCTTTTTCGGGGATATGTCCCTGAATACTAAGTCCGCCTGACTCTTCTCCGCCAATTATAACCTTATTTTTTCTCATTGCTTCACCGACATGCTTAAAACCAACGGCAGTTTCTATAACGGGGACATTAAGTTTTTCTGCAACCCTGTCTATCAGCAGGCTTGAACCTACAGTCTTTACAACAGCTCCCTGCAAACCTTTTTCAAGCAAATGTTTCAGCAATATGGCTATAATTTCATTTGGTGAAACATACTCTCCTCTTTCATTTATAACCCCAAATCTATCTGCATCACCGTCATTTGCAAGCCCGATAGAATTTGACTCTGCCTTAACTTTTAATATTAACTCTTTTAAAAATGCCGGCTTAGGATCAGGCATACCGCCGCCAAAATCTTTATCGTGATACATATGCAGAGAGGTATATGAAATATTTTCATTATCTAAAATCTTATCAAAATATCCGATAGATGCTGAATACAGCCCGTCAAAAATAATATTTGTTTTTAGAGTTCTTACTAAATCATAATCTATAATAGTTTTTAAATGCTCGTAATATTTATTTGCAAAATCTATTTTATGCAAGCTTCCGCCGGCTTTCCCTTCAAACTCTTTATCGATATTTAAAACAATTTCATCGGTAATATCACTTGTTGCAGGGCCTGCATAATCCGGAATAAATTTCATCCCCAAATATTCAGGCGGATTATGGGAAGCTGTAAACATTATTGCACAAGCATTTTGAGCAAGAGCATTATAAGCTAGAACAGGAGTCGGAACAACTCTTGAGGAATAAAACACATTAAATCCTTTATTTTTTAGCAACTCTGCACATTGTAAAGAAAATGTATCCGCTTTATTCCTCGGATCACACCCGATAAGAATCGGTTTATTAAATCCGAAACTATCTGCTACATACTTTCCTATAGCAAGAGTTACTCGCTCAACATTTTTCTCTGTAAAATCCCTCTCAACAACGGCTCTCCATCCGTCAGTTCCAAATACTATTCCCACTTAGCCTTCTTTCATAAAGTCATATT
>CALVEE010000093.1 GCA_944326495.1 Candidatus Gastranaerophilales bacterium
TTCAGATTATGACGCCGCAGCTTACGGAAGCTAAATTGTTCAATTTGTCTTACAAGTTTGAACAGGCGCATGATTATTATAAACAGCTTGCTAAAATATAGACTAAAAAGTTAATGTCAGGCATTGCTTGACTTACTATAATAAAATTAAAAGTCAGGCAATGTCTGACTTTTAATTTTTATATATGTTAGCAATTTTTTTTATTATCTGATTTTATATAGATATGTACATAAAAAATTTTTACACCCCAAAATATACAAAAGATTATAAGCTTTTGGAACAAAACTACCACACTAGACGCCAGGCAGAGCTTGAAAAAACATTTCAGACGCCGGAATATTGGCAGATTTTGAATAGAGCAGAAGAAGCCAAGAAAAACAGCGGGTGTATTTTGACTCTTAAAGATGGCAATACTCAAAAAGAGATTCACGTTAAGTTAAAAGCGGAAAGAATAATTCCAGAAGGCTTAAACCCATCTACGACATACGAAATCTATGACGGCTTAACTAAAGCCGGATATGTAACGCTTGAAGAATTTCCTGACGGGGCTTATATTGCAAAAGTAGAGAATATGAAACAAGAGCTCTATGGCGGAGTCGACAAGTTGGCAATGAAGCTGGCTGTTGCAAATTGTGAGAAGAGAGGACTAAAGCATTTTAATATAACAGGAGATGCGATAAACAATTCACACGCTATTCATTATTTATCTGGCATGCGTTTTGGAGAGATTAACAATAAATATATTGCAGAAAGAGCGAAAGCGTTATATGGCACAAATGATGTTAACAAAATAGTAAAATCAATTATAGCTGAAACCCCGAAGAATGGGAGATATTATACCGCACATCTTGGATGTGTAAATATGCATTTAATGAAAACTGCTATAAAAAATATTATGGAATACTTAAAAAAACATCCTGTATTAGTTTAATCTAGTTACTTTTTCCTGAACGGTATCCACAATATGCGAAAATAAACGGAAGCAGTCGCTCAAAATGAAGTTTGTCAGCACAAGGGAATTTAGCCAGTACCAGTACCCCGAGAGCATCATCAATATTGATTAAGCAGTCTTTTAATGTTAGTTTCCTATCAGGACGCTTGTCATGCGGATCGCAAATCAGGTTAGACACAGAGGCTGCACCATACATACCTATAATAAGCCCCCCTGCAATTGACATAATTTTCCCGGGGATATTATTAAAATTTTTGCTAGATTCACACAACTTTAATACTCCTCCCACTATCCAAGTTGGGATAGAAGCGTTCATAAACTGAAACAGACCCTCTTTTAATTTATTTTCATTGGTTTTTTTGTCTTCTCCTATCATTCCGACAGCAACACCTCCGACAATAGAAGATGCCGACATCCCGATAATTTCCTGGAGCCCGTAGTGTAACTTGAATGGATTTTTAACTTTTTGTTTTTTCATCATAAACAACATAGGGATTACAGTACCTGCAATAGCGCCTGCTCCGGCTTTTATTTTATCGCCTGTCGTAATATCCCTGTTTTCAGCAGTATGCCTTAATAAAGGGCGTCTTTGCGGATTATTGGGATTTGTGCTGCGATTTTGCGGGTCTTGATGTTTAAAAACTAAAACATTTCGGTTGATTGGGCTAATCATAAGATACACTTCCTAAATGGATTATAACGTAAAGCTTATACATTCTCAATCAACGCTTTGTAAATTTTTGTAAAGTATCGTTTTAGAAAAAGCAATTCTAAATATTCAGTTGTTTTATTTTACTTTGAAAGGAGTGTAAAGTTTGTGGCAGTAGAAGCTAAAATCAGCAGAGATATAGGAAACGGCTATGTGCAGGTAGATTTGACTGCAAAAAATGAAAAGCCCAATTATTACATAATGCCTCAAAAAAAAGTAGACAGCTTTGTTAATCAATACAAGAAAGATAGAAAAAATAATGCTATATTAAGTTATGGCACAATGTTTTCATCAGTTTTTTTAGGTGTATTTGCGATGACAAAGCTCTTGAACAAGTTAAAAACTAATGGTATGGTTAAGTTTTTATTGAATATATGCGGGACAATAGGTTTTTCGATGTTTTCAATGCATTTGTGCGATAACTATATACAGGCCAAACGAGATGAGCTTATGAAAAATCACCATGCCAGACAGGTTTTTTATGATGCTTAAAAATGAGCGGGTTTATTTTTTACAATAAACATTATTTATAATACAATTGAATAAAAAGAAGAATGCGAGGAAAAAATGGTTAATAAACGCTGGTATGATAAAGATCCTATTTTAAAAGAGGCTTTGGAGTTATTAAGATTATCTCCTGATGAGACAAAAACCGAGGCGGCAGAGTTCATGCTTAAGCTTCAGGAGCAGGTCGCAGGAGAGGTTATAGAACACGTGTATGATATTATTAATACATACCAAGGAAAAGGCAACCGTTGGTATGACAATGATCCTGTAATGCTTAAGGCTGTTGAGCTTCTGCGTAATGCGCCGCCAAAAGTTCAGAGGGTTGCGGCTTTAAAACTTCTTATTGCTTTAGAGCAAAATAGTTTTGATGGAGTTGAGATATAGGAAATGAAAGATGTTCAGAGCCAGACCGATTCAAGAGGAGTTGAAATCCAAAAAGTTGGTATAAAAGGTATAGAGCTTCCTCTTGTTATCCAGCGAAAAGATAAAGAGGATATTGTTATTTATTCAACGGCGACAGCGGGGGTGTCTTTGCCTGCTCATTATAAAGGCACGCATATGTCGAGGTTTGTTGAAGTTTTAAACGAGTGGAGAAGCAAAAAGACTCTGGGAATTGATATTAAGGGTTGTACGGAAGCGATTGTTCAAAAGCTTGAAGCAAAAAGCGGATATTTAAAATTTGAGTTTAAATACTTTATTAATAAAAAGGCTCCCGTAACTGGGATTTCAGCTCCGATGTGCTATGATTGTACATTTGAGGGAATCCTTGATAATTATGGTGAAGATGATGAGGAATATAGGTTTTATCTTGGAGTAAAAGTTCCTGTCACAACTTTATGTCCTTGTTCTAAAGAGATTTCTGATTTTGGTGCTCACAATCAAAGAGCAATTGTATCTGTGAAAATTACTTATCCTGAAGATGAGCACATTTGGCTTGAGGATTTGGTTAAGGATATTGAAAGCTGTGCTTCATCAGAACTTTATCCGCTTCTTAAAAGAGAGGACGAAAAATTCGTAACTGAAAAGGCTTATAATAACCCGAAATTTGTTGAGGATGTATTAAGGGATGTGGTTCTTTTATTGCGTAGAAACGATATAATAGATTCTTTCGAAGTCGAATGCGAATCACTTGAGAGTATTCATAACCATTCAGCTTGGGCTTATCAAGCAGAAGGCTAGATTTTTTAGTACAAATGTAAATTTTTGTAACGTTTGCTATATAAAAGTGTTATAAAAAATATCCAATGTGGCATTAATAAAGTATAATACTAAAAGGATATAGTATACGATGTCGTCGAATTACAAAGAGCTTTATACAGGGAAAGTAATGTATATTTGCCTCAATCCCGCTTGTAGTCATGCTTTCGGGGGGGGGGTAGCTCTATATACCTGCTCTGATGAGCATTTCGAGGAGAAACTATCATTAACTTCTTCTAAACTTCTCAACCCCTCAACCCCTAAACTCCTCAACTCCTCAACTCCTCAACCCCTCAACCCTCCTGGAGGTCAGTATGCTAACAATTAATACTAACCTCTCCTCCCTCATCGTGCAATCGAACCTCCTCAACTCTACCTTGGGCCTCAACCAGGCTATAGAGCGCATGACAACGGGGTTTAAGATTAACCATGCCAAAGACAACGCCGCCGGCTACTCGATTTCAACAAATATGTCAACCAAAATCGGCGCCTTTCAGGTTGCAGAGGACAACA
>CALVEE010000094.1 GCA_944326495.1 Candidatus Gastranaerophilales bacterium
TATGGAGTCTGCCTTCTTTAGCCTGTGCTAAAGCTCTTCTTAAAGTATCATTTGCAATACCTTTTGCCTTCATATCCATTTGAAGTGCTGTTATACCGTCATCATTACCTGTAACTTTAAAGTCCATGTCACCTAAAAAGTCTTCAATTCCTTGAATATCAGTTAAAACTACAGGTTCTCTGCCAGGTTCTGTAATCATACCCATTGCAACACCGCCTATCATGCATTTAACAGGAACACCGGCGTTCATAAGTGCCATTGAAGAACCGCAGGTTGAACCCATAGATGTTGAACCGTTTGATTCTAATACATCTGATGTTACGCGGATTGTGTATCCGAATTCTTCCTGTGAAGGAAGCGCCGGAACGTTAGCTCTTTCTGCTAAGTTTCCGTGTCCTACTTCACGTCTTCCCGGGCCTCTTAGAGGTTTAACTTCACCTACTGAAAAACCGGCGAAGATATATTTGTGCATATAAGTTTTTACAGTTTCCGGATCAACACCGTCCAATTCCTGCTTCATGCCAGGTCCTGCAAGAGTTGCAACAGATAAAATCTGTGTTTGGCCTCTTGTAAATACAGCAGAACCGTGAGCACGCGGAATTACGCCGACTTCGCACCATATAGGACGAACTTCGTTCGGTTTTCTGCCGTCTGCTCTAACGCCCTCATCAAGAATCATTGCACGCATAATTTTCTTTTCTGCAGCTTTAAATTCTTCAGCAACAAAGTCGATTCCGGTTTCTTCGATAATCTGATGAATATAGTGATCCTCCGGAAGTGCTTCAACTTTTTCTTTAACAAGTTTTTTAGCTTCTTCAAGTTTATTTTGTCTGTATTCTCTGTCAAAGATGTGATATGCATCAAAAATCATATCGTGTGCAACTTCATCAATAATATTTTTAAGTTCGGTTGTATCATAAGGATTTACAAACTCTTCCTTAACAACACCGCAAGCCTTTGCAAATTCAACCTGCGCTTCACACTGTTTTCTGATTTCAACCTGTGCAAACTCAACAGCTTCCATAATATCGTCTTCTGTTACGAATTTACATCCGGCCTCAACCATAATAACGCTGTCGTGTGTACCTGCTACAACGATATCCAAATCGGATTTATCTGCCTGCTGGTGAGTAGGGTTTGCAATAAGTTCACCGTCTACCTTTGAAACTCTAACTGCACCAATCGGGCCTTCAAAAGGAGCGCCTGAAAGCATTAATGCGCAAGAAGCACCTAACATAGCCAATGTGTCAGGCTGATTCTGCTGGTCGTAGCTGAATAGCTGGGCTACAATTTGAATATCATTTCTATATCCTTTTGGGAAAAGGGGTCTTATGGGTCTGTCTATTAAACGTGAAACAAGAATAGCTTTATCGCTTGCCTTGCCTTCCGAACGGTTGTAACCACCCGGGATACGCCCGATTGAAGACATCCTTTCTTCATAATCAATAAGAAGCGGGAAAAAGTCTATCCCTACTCTTGGTTCTTTACTAACTACGCAGTGAACGAATAACATAGTATCGCCGCAGCGTACAGTAACACTTCCGTTTGTTGATTTTGCATACTTGCCGGTCTCAACGGTAACTGTTTTACCACCGATTTCTAACTGAAAACTTTTTGTTTCCGGTACCATTTTTTCCTTCTTTCTCCGGCTGCTCGAAAGCCGGATTCTTCCATTAATTCTACTAAACAAATTTCATGTCTAATTATATTATAAACATATTAAATCCGCAAAAAATAAGAGCCTGAAATTAATTTCAGGCTCTTATTTATGCTTTTACATCCTCAAGTACCGGCTGAATATCAAGTTTCGAAATAGTACGTGAAGCTTTTGCAAATTTATACGTTCCGGGGGGAGTTGTAACAGCAAGTGATGTCGCAAAACCTGCCGATAAACCTGCTACTAGTCCGGCGACAGTCGATAGAATTTGTTTTAAAGTAGAAGCTTTTCTTGTTAAAGCTATCGGAATAACAAGCCCGGCTAAAGCACCTCCACCCGTTATTAAGCGGGAAGTCATTCTTCTTTTTTTGATATCTTCTTCGGAAGAATTTTCTGTTACAAATTTTTGAATTTTAGGAGCTGCTTCCATTATATCCCGATAAGATTGCTCAAATTTATCAGTGTCTTTGCTTGCAACTGTAAGCTTTCCGGCTTCCTGCCCGTTAGAGTCAACTACACGATACAAAACTCTGCCATTTTCAGATGCTCCTACTCTCTGAATATTACCGTAAGAGCTTTGCTTAAATCCACCTACGCCTATGTTAATTCCATTAACCATAAAACCGCCTTCACACTACATAATATTTATATTCCTATATTATAATAAACGTATGGAAATTCAAGAATTTGCTAGTTTGTTAAATTTTGTAAAGTGGTTTTAATGAATAGAATTTGCGGAAAAATTAACATTTTTCACGCAAATTCCCGGCTCTACTGTCCTGTAAAAAAAGATTATAAGTCAGTCATTAGTCTGCTTATAACTGTCATGCTGAATAGCCGTCAAGGAATAAAAATTTATCCCTTACCCCCGATTTTCTACACTTTCAGGATGACAAAACTTACAAGACGACGTTTTATTTTATTGTCTGGTTGACTTTATTATACGAGGAATATCTTTTATCTGCTGCATCTTGCTTTTTTATGATTATTTTTTACCGGGCTGTTGAGTCTCATTAGGGATGCTGTATACTTGGCGCAGCACCCTCCCTTATGAGGGAGGGCTGGGGTGGGTGCTGATTGAGGTTAAGAAGTTTTTATATTTAGAAGTTTGAGAGAAATAAATTTTACAATAATTCTTAAAAATTTGTTTGTTTAACCTTAAACTCTTATTTTTACTAATTTTTCCCTTACGGGGCAGCACCCTTCCTAACCTTCCCTCATTAGGGAAGGAACACCGGACGCTTGGCGCCTGCTTACTCCTTGTTGAGGTAATAGTGTCCAAATAAAAACAGAAAGAACTGTTCCCTCTCCTTACGGGAGAGGAGCAGCCGTGTTTGAGGCGGGAGCCGTAAACTACGGATGCGGTGATGGGGCAAAAAAGTAAAATCTAATCTGTAGTGTAGAAAATAAGTTAATGTCAGGCACTGCCTGACCTACTACTACTTTAAGCCTCACGGCTTAGCTGGTTCAGCCTGTTCGCTATCCGGACTCACGTCCGTCCGCAAATCTGCTGTCTTGGATTTGCTCCACGCTAACAGAGCTTCACTTTTAAGCCCGCTGTTGTCCGCTAAAAAAAGCGCATAAAAATGGTGTGTGCATTTTTATATAATCTTTACTTGCGGGGGGTAAATATATAGTGTAAAATATTTAAACAGGCAAGGAGGAGTTTATGGCAAAAATTTATTTCGTGGATGTTACAAATCGAGACGGAGTGCAGACTTCAAGACTGGGGCTTGCGAAATTACAAAAAACAATTATAAACTTAATGCTTGATGATATGGGTATAACCCAATCAGAATTCGGATTCCCGACTACCATGCACGAATTAAATTACCTTAACGCCAATCTGGAACTTGTAAAAAGAGGTGTTATAAGAAAAACAAAACTCTCTGGCTGGATGAGAGCTATAGCAGAAGATGTAGAAAAATCTTTTACAAACTGTCCGCTTCTTGAAAACTGCAACCTGTCACAATCCACATCAGACCAGATGCTTCAGGGCAAGTATTTAGGCAAAAAAAATCGTGATGATATCTTAAGAATGACCTGTGAAGCTGTCGAATATGCAGTTTCTAAAGGAGCTAAAATAATCGGTGTAAACGCTGAGGACGCATCAAGAAGTGATTTAGATTTCTTGATTAAGCTTGCAAAAGAAGCTAAAAAGTGCGGTGCTTACCGTTTCAGATACTGTGATACTTTAGGTTATGAAGATCCGCAGACTGCATATGAAAGAATTTACCGTCTTGCACAAGAAACCCAAATGCCTGTTGAGCTTCATTATCATAATGACTTGGGGATGGCAGTTGCCTGCTCTGTAGAGGGAGCAAGAGCGGCAGTAGATGCAGGAGTCGATGCTTATATAAACACAGCAATAAACGGTATGGGGGAAAGAGCCGGTAATGCAGATTTAGTTTCCTGCCTGCTTGCCTGCTTAAAATCTGCAGGGTTTAAAAATAAATACCGGATTGATGAAAATATTGACTTAAGCAAATCCTGGAAACTTGCCAAGTATACAGCTTACGCATTCGGACTTCCTATTCCGATAAACCAGCCTGCTGTCGGAGATAACGCATTTGCCCACGAATCAGGAATTCACGCTGATGGAGCGTTAAAAGACAGAAGAAATTATGAATTGTATGATTTTGAAGAATTAGGAAGAGGTGAGCCGGAAATAATTGAAACAGGGCGCATGATTACAACCGGAGAATACGGAGGGATAAAAGGTTTTAGAAATGTTTATGACAAACTGGAAATAGAGTTTAAAGATGAAAATGAAGCCAGAAATATTCTTGAACTTGCGCGTTACGCTAACGTACACACCCAGAAACCTTTGACAGAAAGCGAACTGAAATTTATCTATCACTATCCTGATATTGCAGCCAGAATAATGACTGTTTCTCCGTTCTATGAACCATCCGGAGAACTCCAAAAGAGATTAGAGAGCGGAAACATCGCCATGCCTCATCACATAATCTAACACGCTTTTATAAGTTATTGCGAGCTTGTAAACATTTTTCTGTTTTGATAACATGGAGGTTATGAAAGGAGTGTTATGAGCGAGAATCAATTTATCAAACCGGTTACAACTGAAAAGAAAAATAATCTAACGATAGGCGGATGTGATTTAACTGAACTTGCCCGAATGTATGGCACTCCTTTATACGTAATTGATGAAACTACACTAAGAGGTATTTGTAAAAGCTATAAAAAGGCTTTTGCTGAATATAGTAATATAAAAATGATGTATGCTTGTAAAGCATTGTGTACATCTGCAATTATAAGAATACTTGATGAAGAAGAATTCGGGTTTGATACTGTTTCGGCAGGTGAAATCTATACGGTATATAAATCCGGAGTTGACATGCAGAAAGTGTTATTCAATGGGAATAATAAGTCCGCACGAGAGATACAGCTGGCACTTGACTATGGTGTCGGCAGGTTTTCCGTTGATAATTTCCACGAGGCAGAGTTATTAAATGATATAGCCTCTAAAAAAAATATTAATGTTAAAATTCTTCTAAGAATTACTCCCGGGATTGAATGTCATACCCATGAATACATTAAAACAGGACAAACAGATTCAAAGTTCGGATTCGATCTGAGCCAAATTGACGAGATTATAAGCCTTATTAAAACAAAATATAAAAACCTAAACCTCAGAGGGCTTCATGCACATATTGGCTCCCAAATCTTCGATACTCAATGTTACTATGATGAAGTAGAAATTCTTGTTAAGGAAATTGCAAGAATAAAAAATATACATGGAATAGTTCTTGACGAAATGAATATTGGAGGCGGGTTAGGTGTTAAATATACAGAAGAAGACAATCCGCCATCTGTTAGAGTTCTTTCAGATGCGGTTACAAATGCTATGAATAAGTATGCTATTGAGATTCCGACCATATACATAGAACCCGGCAGAAGCATAATATCCACAGCAGGTGTAACATTATACACGGTAGGTAGTACAAAACAGGTTCCAAACGGAAGAAAGTATGCAGCTATAGACGGCGGTATGGCCGATAATCCGCGTCCCGGAATGTATCAGGCGAAATATTCTGCTGAAGTCGTGAATAAAATAAATTCAAAAGAAAAAGAATTGGTTACTTTAGCCGGACGATTCTGTGAAAGTGGCGATATATTAATTGAAAATATTGAGCTTCCGCAGCTTGAAGCAGGTGATATTATTTGCGTATACAATACCGGAGCATATAATTATTCAATGTCATCCAATTATAATCGGGTAGAAAAACCGGCTATGGTACTTGTAAATAATTCTCAATCTGATATTATAGTATATAGAGAGACATTAGATAATCTCATTGCTAATGATAACATTCCCGATAGGTTGAAAAGAAAATGAATGATGCACTAATTTCTTTAATTCAAGATGTTTTGAGCCCGATACAGTGGTCACTAAACTGGGTTAATATTCTTGAAGTTTTATTTATTGCTGTTATTTTATTTGTCTTTTATAAAAAATTTATCCGTAACACCCAATCGGAAAAACTTGTCAAAGGATTGTTTTTTCTTGTATTTGCTTGGATAGTAAGTGAAGTTTTAATACTTATTGATTTGCAGATACTTGGTGTATTCTTAAAATCTCTTGTAACCTTGATTGCATTGAGTTTAATTGTTATATTTCAACCGGAGCTTAGGAAGCTTTTGGGCTATCTTGGACAGCCGGGGTTTATCAGAAGAACATTCTTTACGCCGGGACCATATAAAGCTGGCGAAAATAAAGTTGATATAATAAAAGAGATTATAGAAGCTGTAAAATATCTTACTAAAACAAAAACCGGCGCTCTAATCGTTTTTCAAAAAGATATGGGAACAGGAGTTTACTCGGATGTCGGAACAAGGATAGATGCTATTATTTCAACAGAACTTATCTTGACAATTTTTCATCCTAATACTCCTTTACATGACGGTGCTATGGTTATTGAAAACAACAAGATTCATTCGGCAGGTGTTTTACTTCCGCTTACTGAGGATCCAAAGTTAAGTTGGAAATACGGAACAAGACATAGGGCTGCGATTGGAATGTCTGAAGTCTCAGATGCAGCTTGTCTTGTTGTATCGGAAGAAACCGGAGATGTTTCAGTTTGTATGGATGGAATTTTGAAAAAATATGAGGATTTAATGACTTTAAAATCCGATTTAGAAGCAATTCTGGGCATTAAGCAGGATAGTGAACAGCAGGAAGGGTTAAATCTTTTTAATATTATAAAAAAAGATTAGGTGAGGGAATTAATGTTTTTTGCAAAGAAAAAAGTAGTACCTATAAAAAAAACAAAACCGGAACTTTTAAGGGAAATTATCTCAAAAGCTTTTTTTCTGGCATTAGGTTCATTTATTTTTGCAGTCGGCTTAGAAATGTTTCTTGTCCCAAATAAAATCATTGATGGCGGAGTTGTCGGCGTTTCAATGATGATTTCGTATATTACAAAATGGAATTTAGGTTTATTAATTTTTTGCATAAATATACCATTTATTTTAATGGCATTAAAAAATTTGGGTAAAAAATTTGTTATACAAACTTTTTATGCAACAGCAATGCTTGCTGTTGCGACAAATGTATTACATGGCAGACAGGCAACAGAAGATTTACTCTTAGCAACAGTATTCGGCGGCTTGATTCTGGGGTTTGGCGTTGGATTAATTCTTAGAAATAATGCGTCATTAGATGGGACTGAAATGGTTTCATTAAATCTTGCTAAAAAACTAAAAATTATTTCTGTAGGCGAACTTTTAATGTTTATAAATCTATTTATCTATATGGGAGCCGGTTTTTTATACGGATGGGATAGAGCACTTTATTCAATTTTAACTTATTATATAGCTTCAAAAGTCATAGATACTGTTCTGGAAGGGCTTGATAAAGCTAAATCTGTAAGAATATTTTCTGAATATTATAAAGAAATCGGTGAAGCTATTATGAAAGAGCTTGACGTTAGTGTGACCTATATGAGAGCTTTAGGCGGATATTCAAGGCAGGAAAAGGTTCAAACTTACTGTGTAGTCAGCAAATTTGAAATTGCTAAATTAAAAGAGCTTGTGCATTCTCTTGACCCGAAAGCGTTCATGGTAACAGAAGATGTGCATGAAGTAGAAGGTGTCAGAGTAAAAAAACATAAGCATTAATTGATACTAGACAGAAAGCAAGAAATATTATAAAATTTATATATTAAGAGAGGAAAATGAATGGCGAACAATGATATGATACCTGTAGAGGTTATAATTCTAACAGACAATGATGATATAAAAGGTACGGTTTATGTTTCCAATAATGTAGCGGCAAACAGACAGCTTACGGAGTTATTAAATGATGCTAACCGCAGATTTTTGGCTGTAGTTAATGTCGAAATATACGCAAAGAATTCAAACCAACCTCCTAAGAGATATGAGTTTTTGGAAATTCATATGGATTCAATAAGAATGGTGCATCCGACATCGCAGGCATTGTTTAGAGAATCGCCTAAAACGCAGGAAGATATCGCAAGGTTTAGAGAACTTCGGGCTAAATTAAACCAGACTAAGCCTTTCTAAAATATAAATAAACAGTAATGGCAGACTCCAGAGTCTGCCATTAATGTTAGGAAAAAAGGCTAAGATTTTCCGGCTCCTAAGATAGGCAAAATGGAATGTTTGCTATAGTTTTGTAGGATGCAAACAGAACAATCTTTAGATAAGATATAAAGGGAATTTCAGGAGCCGGTTTGTTTAAATATAAAAGTTATTGTTGGTCAAGTATGCTCAACCGACAATGTCTCCAGATAAAGGGCACTGTATGCTTGGTAATAGCATACTCCCTCTTGAGGGAAGGCACTAGTGTCCAAGAAAAATTTTAGAAGCCCCCCATCCAAATATCAGTTAGAACCCCTCCCCGAAATCAAAGATTTCGACCCTCCCACAGAGGGCGGGTAGGCTCCACGCCTTGCGTAGCGGCTCCCTCGTCCCTTGTGGCACTACTGTCCGGTAAAAAAATAAATAAAAAAAGCAGGACCCAGTAGAAATTTGCCATTCCTTGTTTCAAAAAGTTGACTAGACAATAAAATAGAAAATCATCTTGCAAATTTTATTGTCATCGAATTACGTAACATATAAAAGAATTACAATCTTGTACCAGACAATTATGCTCTCAAAGGGAGGGAGCTGCGCCAAATATATAGCGATCCTTCCCTTGAGGGAAGGTTAGGATGGGTGCTTTCCCGTGAGGGAAAAGTAAAAATATTCATTAAATTTATTAAATTTTAACATCTCCTAAACTCCTAAACTCCAATTATCACCCACCCCAACCCTCCCTCATAAGGGAGGGAGCATATTTTCGATAAGCAAAATTTTACCGGACAGCAGTGCCCCTTGGGGGAGAGGGTAGAATTTCAAGTTGAGCTTTAGCGATACTTTGAAATTCGGGTGAGGGGTCTTTTTTATGTCTTTACATTATATAATTTCTGGCAAATTGTGACATATATTTATATATGGGTTTCTCTTTTCAATTTTTCTTGGACACTAATGCCCTTATGAGGGAGGGGCGGGATGGGTGCCGATTGAAGTTTAGAAGTAATTATTTCTAATACTATTACATATCTTTACAATCGATATTAAGATTATGTAAGGAAATCTTAATTTCAGAAAAATTTAGTCTATAATAATAATGCAAAGGACGAATGAAATATGAAGGAGAAAGATATGCAATCAGTAGAAGAAATGCTCGGTAAATTAGAAACAGCAGATAACACAACTAAAAACAAAATTGAAAATATTTTAGTAGACAAAGGCACAGCTGTTGTTCCCGAGCTTGTTAACCAGCTTCAGATTGTAAGAGGAGTTAAACGCGGAGTTGTTGCGATGACTCTTATCAGAATTGGTGAAGCTTCTGTTGAATATCTTAAAAAAGCTGCTAATAATAATAAAGATTTTGAATGGGTTGCTAAATACCTTATCTCTGAAATTAAAGGTGTTGCTGCTTAGTCGTGGATAAAGTAAAGGTAAATATTTATACAGATGGTGCTTGCAGCGGTAATCCAGGTCCGGGAGGGTTTGGTGCAATTTTAGTCCATATTGATGATAACGGCATTAAGCATGAAAAAGAACTTTCCGAAGGTTATAAAAATGTTACTAATAACCAGATGGAATTGATGGCTGTTATTGCGGGGCTTGAAGCTCTGAAAAAACCTTGTGATGTCACTTTGTATTCTGACAGCCAGTATGTTGTTAAAGCTTTTAATGATAAATGGATTGACGGCTGGATAAAAAGAGGCTGGAAAAATTCAGATAAAAAAGCGGTTAAAAATGTTGAGCTCTGGCAGCGTCTGCTTAAAGCAAAAGAACAACACAATGTAGAGTTCATCTGGGTAAAAGGTCATGCCGGTCATGAATACAATGAGCGATGTGACACTTTAGCAGTAAAAGCATCAAAATCAGAAAATTTAAAAGAAATGTAAAGTTTTGTAACAATATTTATCCCTCTTGAAATCACATCATTTTTAAATACTTTATATATATGTAAGATTTAAATGATGGTGAACAAAGATGGCAATCGCAAATTTACACGAAACATTATTAAGCTATAAGTTAAGAAGAAATGCTCTTAACTTGGAACTTACTGAGTGGCAAAATAAAAAATCACTTGCTACTTATTCACAAGCTGATGCGCAATCTTTGAAAAATGCTGAAACACATTCTATAAGAGATTATTTTAAAACTTTATTTGAAGAAGATGAAAGTTTGCAAGGTGAATATACAGACTATACTGAAATCCCAGAATTTGAAGAAGAAATTGATAAGATTACTGCAAAATATCAAGAACAATTTGATGAACTTACAGCCTGGGAAACAATGATAGATGCACAGATTACAACAGCGAGTGCTGAATTAGAAGAAGTAAATGCTTATATGGAATCACTTCAATCTATGCTTTCAAGCAATATTCAAGAAGATTTTGACTACAGCTTGAGCTAATAAATTAAGCAAAAAGCCATATTCCTAATAA
>CALVEE010000095.1 GCA_944326495.1 Candidatus Gastranaerophilales bacterium
AATAATCATGTCGAGATTATAATATTCTAATTCTCTTGAAACATTCCTGCCGCCTTCTTTTCGAACTGTTCGGAATTTCCGAACAGTTGAGATTTTGTCTAACTCTTCATCTTGAAATATATGAGAAGTTGAATTTACGCACACTTCAGTCTGTAGGCTGGCAATGCCTGACCAGTCGGGTTGAGAAGAAGTTAAAGAATATTCTTATTTTAAACCTTGTTTGCTTATTAACTTATTCACCTATTTACCCCTCAACCCTTTAGTTTTTGTCAGGCAATGTCTGGCCTACTTTTTCACTTAAAATAGTAAGTATAACAATTTCGATATATTATTATTTACAAATAGCAAAAAAAATATTTACGTATTTTAAAAGAAATAGATACAGAAAGGAGTAGAATTTAATGAGAATTCAATTTGACATGAATAATATGGCAATTTCTAACAATAATAAAAAAACTAATTTCGGGACAAGATTTTCTCCAAAATTGCAAGAAGCTTTAGTAGAAGCAACAAATCGTTCATTAATAACACAAGAACATTTGAAATATATAAGAAAAATTAAAAATGATAAGTTACCTACATTACTTGACTTAAAACCGTATTACGAGCCTGGGCAAGAAGAATTAATAATATCAAGCCCAAATATTAATAAATTGTGTGATGCAAAAAATATTACTCCTCGTGGGCGAAGTGTTTGTTCTTATAACAAAAGTAAAATGTCTTACCACTTAGATTACCAAGAGCTTGCGGAAGCATTTTCACCTAAATCAAATCTAGATTTGAACATAAAATGGGCAGAAGAAGATGCTATTTACTCCTTAAACATTTTGAAGCAAAAAAAGATTGAAAAAGCTACTCCGAATGATATTCGAAAAATTTTTAATGCTTAAAGATATAATTTACAACAGTCTGTAGTAATGTCTGACAAAAACTTCTAATTCTCGGAGGCAATTCTATAATACTTGATAAAATTATAATGAATATATTAAAGAATTAGGAATAAACACGCTTTTGTAATTCATCCTTATATTTTATTCCATTTTAATATTTTTGTCAGGCAATGCCTGACTTACTTCACACCCTTTTTTGTAAAAATATTTTATGAAAATTGTCTTCAAAGCGTTTTTGTATTAGAATGTAATAAGAGAGGTGGAAATGGATTTTTTTAGGCAGCATAAGAAATTGATAGTTGGACTAATTGCAGTTTCATTTATTATATGGACTTTTGGGATGGGAGTGCTTTTATTGCTTCCGGGCATTAGAGGATAGGCGGAGAAGATTTGAAAAAAATATTAAATGTTTTAATATTTGTGGCGGTAATTTTCAACACGTTTGCGTGTTGTACTTCTTTTGCGACCCAGGATTTGGAAACCCAAAAAAAACGTACGAGAGCAAAAATTAATCATTTGAAATGGCTTGAAAGTCTTGAGACTAACAAGCTTTATAAAAACCAGCAAAAGCTTGAAAATGCTACTAATACACTTCAGCAATCAAAATCGCAGGTAATTGATGCACAGAATGAATTAAACGGAATGCAGGCAAAACTTGATAAAGCAGCGGCCGAATATAACAGCTTAAATACCGTTCTTGCAGGACATATTAGAAAAGTTTTTAAATCTCAAAGAAAAGCCTTCTTTGAACTTCTGATTACGTCGGAAGATATTAATATGCTGGTTGATAGAGTTTATTTCCAGAAAATAATTCTTAAAGAGGATTATGACAGAATGGCTGCTGCTAAGAAAAAAGCGCAGGAAATTGCTCTTTTAAAATACAGTATTGAAGCAAGGAAGAGAAACCTAGAGCGTTCGATTGCTTCTATTAATACACAGCGTGCTTATATTGACAGAGCCATTGCTAAAAACGAAAGTATGATTAATAAGCTTCGGACAGACCGAGTAGCTTACGAGAAGGCTGAAAAAGAGCTGGCAAAACAATCTGCAAGCATTGGTTCTTATATTAACAAAACCGCTAAAGATACAAATGTACAAGTAGCTTCCGGTTTCATCAAACCTATACAGGGGCGCATAACTTCGCCGTTTGGCTGGAGAACCCATCCTATTTTTAACAGTAAATCTTTCCACTCCGGAGTTGATATCGGCGGACCCAACTTAGGAGCTATACATGCTTCTAATTCCGGTAAAGTTATATATTCCGGGTGGTACGGCGGTTATGGCAAGGTTGTAATCCTAGAACACGGTATTGTTAACGGAAAACCAATAACAACACTCTACGCACATATGAACTCGATAAAGGTTACAAACGGACAGAGGGTTACTAAGGGACAGGTATTGGGTTATGAAGGAACAACCGGTTACAGTACGGGGCCGCACTGCCATTTTGAAGTCAGGGTAAACGGACAGCCAAATAATCCGTTAAATTACATATAAAGGGATTTTAAATATTGAATAAAAGAATAGCTATAATATCATTAATAACCTTTTTAACTGCAAATACTGCATTTGCAGAATATTCGTTTGTAGATCCTGCTGATTTTACGGGAGATGCGTTTTTTACACCGCCTGCTGTTAGACAACAGCAAGAGGATGCTGCTTCAAACCGCCCTTCCAGAACACCAACCATGCCTCCGGTTAAAAAGGCAAGATTATTAATAAAACAAAAGCTTAAAGAAAGACATGACAAAAAAATACAGCTTGCGCCGGTAGCACCGGAGAGTGATGATGTTTATGCAGCGGAAACAGAAACTTCTGAATACGCTTCTAAAGATTTAGAAGAAAATTTTGACGAAACAATGATGCCGGATGGATTTGAGGCTGATGAAGAATCCGTAACAGAACATAAAAAAAGACATTTTTGGAATCGAAAAAGTAAAAAGGAAAAAGTTCAAGAAGAAGAAAATACCGAAAACATTATCCTGGATTGTGAGAACATGGACTATGATACTGAGACATATTGTTTAATTGCAACCGGAAATGTAAATGTTGAGTTTGTAAAACAGCAGACAACTGTAAAAGCTGATAAAATAACTTACGATCGCGCTAATAATACTATAAAAGCAGAAGGCAATGTTAAAATACTAAAAGGCGGGCAAACAATCACCGGTGATTATATATTTGTTGATATGAATGAAGAGAATGCTTTAATTGAAAATCCTGTTGCAGAAACTGCAACGATAGAAATTAAGGCAAAAAAGGGTTACGTATATGGAGACAAAATTGTTCAGGAAAAAGGGTCTTTAACTGTTGATGAATCTTTTCCGATAAACTTCCGTTCTGCAAACCGCGGTCCTATACTTTCGCAGATGATTGTTCCGAAAAGCGAAACTCTTACGAGTGATATGGAAAAAGGGATTGTAAAACTTCAAGTCAAAGATATTAAAATAAAACAGAAAGGCGATCTGGAAGTTATTGCTCTCAAAAAAGCTACGCTTTTTAAAGGACGCAGAAAGCTTATTAAAATTCCGGCTTTAAAAGTTTATACAAATAAAAATAACGATTTTGCAGAAACAAATTCCTGGGAATTAGGTTCTTATAGAGGATTGGGTATGTACATAGGCCCCGGATTTGTTTTTGAACTTCCTAAAGGTTCTGTTTTAAAGGCTATTCCAATGCTGAATTATAACCACGGATTTGGTATTGGCGGTATCGGGCGTTTCCAGAGCGGTACAAACAGGACTCAAGTTGCTTATGGTACAGCTGAGAGCAGGTTTCTTGTAAGAGGTAAACAAAGATTAGATGATAATTTATTCTTGCAGTACGGCGTAAATGATTATATGAATGAATGGTTTCTGGGCAGACGCCGTCCTAAATACGGAATAGATTTAGTGTATGAAAAATCATACGGAAGTGATAATTTCCTTCTAAAAGGACGTCCGTCTCTGTTTGCCCACAGATTTGATTTAGGTTATTTCCATGATATGGATGAGGATGTCAATTTTAGAAGCCTGAGTGGAACTCAAATTGGGACTTTACGTACAAGGTATATGGCACAGGCTGATCAAAATATTTGGAGTCATAGAAATAAGGATAAGCAGACAGCGTTATCATTTGATATATCTTCACAATTGTCAGCAACTCTTTATGGAACCGGTGATACACAGGTAATCGGGCGTATTGGGCCGAGAATGCATATGCAATACAAACGCTGGATGCAGGATATAGGCTACTTCCAATCTGTATATGATGACAATTCTCCTATGCCGGTTTTCGATGCATATCGTTATGGGAAATCAAATGTTTATATTAGAGAATATATTCGTATTTGCAGATATTTGACTCTTTCCTGGTTTGGTTCTATTAACTTGTCCGGGGACTCTCCAAACGATAGAGCGTTTCAGGAAAATTCTTTCTACCTGTCTGTCGGGCCGGAAGATGTTAAGTTTAATGTAGGATATGACTTTATAAGAGAAAATACCTTCTTTACTGTTGAAGTCATGATGGATGCTAAGGGAACACATGTTGATTATGAAAGATTAGAAATAAAACAGGATAAGAAAGCTAAGAAAGACAATAATCCAAAAGATATTGAAGAGGAGAGTGATTTTCAAAAATCAACAGAGCCTCCTGTTTTACAGCATGCTGTAGTAGAAGATGTTAAGACGGTGGAAGATGTTTTGTAGAGAAGATTTAGTTTCAAAAATTATTGAATATGGCAGGCTTTGCGGAGATAAGAACTTTTCGCCCGGGTATTCCGGAAATATTTCTGCAAGATTTGAAGAGGGAATGCTTATTACGACCTCCGGCTCTTCAAACGGGTATTTAAAAGAGGAGAATATTGTTTATACAGGTTTTGACGGCGAGTCAAAAGAAGATGGTAAAAAGCCTTCAAGCGAAAAATTTCTGCATATTGAAATTTATAAAAAGAGACCGGAATTTAATTATATAATCCATGTTCATGCTCCGTATTTAAGCAGTTTCGCCTCTGCCGGAAAAGACTTAATGGCTCCTGTAATGGCAGAAAATGTTTTTTATTTTGGCGGAATTCCGCTTGCTAAGTATGCTCTTCCTTCTACAATGGAGCTTGTTTATAACACTGTAAAATATTTTGATAAATATGATGCGGTGCTTATGGCAAACCATGGTTTTGTTGTCGCATCAGAAACGTTAGAAGATGCTTATATGAAACTTGAGCTTGCAGAATCTTATGCGCAGGTAGTCCTTAATACAATGGTTCTTGGCGGTGCAAAGGTGCTTAGTAAAAAACAGGCTAAAGAAATTTTGGATTTAAGAAATTAAAAAGGGCTTTTAAAAAAAGCCCTTTTTAATTTATAACAACTCTTTTAAATAATTTGGAAGAGCAAACCTTGCATTATGATAATCTTTATTATAGATTTTGCAGGTTTTAGTTATAGCTTCTCCCCTTCTTTCATCCCAGTAGGAAAGCGGTTTTACACTCTCTGAACAGAAAGCCCAAGCCCAGTATCCGCCGGGATAAGTCGGGATGTTTGAAGTGAATGTTGAACAAATCGGAAAAACTTTCTTCAAAAGATTATACATTTTTTTGATTTCTTCTTTATTAACAAACGGTGATTCTGATTGAGCGCACATAATTCCGCCATCTTTTAGAGAGTTTTTAACATTTGTATAGAATTCTTCCGTAAACAAACCTTCACC
>CALVEE010000096.1 GCA_944326495.1 Candidatus Gastranaerophilales bacterium
CTTGGATTTGCTCCACGCTCACAGAGCTTCACCTTTAAGCCTCACGGCTTAGTCGGTTCAGTCTGTTCGCTATCCGGACTACCGTCCGTCCGCAAATCCGCTCCCACAAGGGGCGAGGGAGCCGTCAACCCGCCCCCTGTGGGAGGGTCGAAATCTTTGATTTCGGGGAGGGGTTCTAACTGATATTTGGCTGGGGGCGAACCTCTAAAATTTTTCTTGGACACTTGTGCCCGTAGGGCGAGGAATTTTGTCAGCTTAAATTTTTATTTGGTCACTGGTTTCCGGTCTGAATAGGCAGCGTACGTTTTATTTGCGTTTTCTCTTATTAACTCTTGACCGGGCAATAAAATCTGAAGAAAATTTTATCAACCCCCTACTACCGCCACGATACGACAATCAATCTTTCAGTAGCCAGTATACAATTCCTGCCACTAAAGCTCCTGTCAACACTTTCAAACCCGTTGAGATTTTATTCCACATAGAAATATGCTTGTTGTTATTGGTTTTTGTTTCTAAATAATCCTTTTGAGTTTTTGATTGCTGCATTTGATGCTGACCGTTTATTCGCATATGCTGCTGCGGGCTAGTATGTCTTATTATAATAATATTACCTCTTTGCCTTGGTCTCCTAAAATGCATAGTTCTTCCTTTGTGTCTATTTTTAGACATGCGAATACTGTTAGAAGCACTCGTTGCTGCTGAAGCTGCATTACTAGCAGTCACTGCTGGCGGAACTATAGCTCCGGCAGACATTGATGCTGCGCCTAAAAGTCCTATCATCACAGTACGTCTCAGTTGCTGCTGAACATTTGAATAACCAAAAATTTTATTTATCATTCTATCCCCTCTTAAAATGTATAACACATTTATTATAAAAAGCATAATATTTTTTTTTGCTAGTAAAGAAGTATTTATTAAGAAATATTACAGTATATGGCAATTTTCAAAGGTTTAAAGTTTTATTAAAATTAAAAGGTTGTGTTGTATGAATGTAAAACAATGTAGATTTCTTCTTAATACTGTAAATAAGACGGTAGAAAAAAATAATTACGCTATAAGTCCTAAGATTCGCTCAAGAATATTTATAGGAAGAATTGCGGCAAACTTTAATCCTTATACAGCAGAGCTGGGAATAAATAAAGCTCTTAGCTGCAGGATTTTTCGTCCAATTATTAAGAGAATGGTCAGACATGAACTAAAACATGCAGAGCAATTCCAGATTATTGCAAGATTTTTTGCAGGTTTAGCGAAAAATGTTGATGAAGGCTTAAATAATTTTAAAGCTTTAATAGAGAAAAAAAATTCTATCTGGTGTTTAGAATCATTTAATGAAAATTTTTACAAAAAAGCTATTGCAAGAGATGGAGTAATAGATAGTAAACATCCACTTTTTAATAAAGCTAAACAATATATAGAAGCAGTAAAAAAATATCCTGATCTATCAGTGCTGGATGATTTGGAAATATTTGACAAAAAAGGATTTAGAGCAATGCTTGAGCATAAAAAGAGAAAAATGAAATTATATAAATCAAACCTTTTAGAAATCGAAGCAAAAAAAGCTGAAGGTTCAGCCTTCTTCAGCCGAAGCAAAACTGTCCGGTAAAAAAGCAAATTTTCAATTATAATAAAACAAAGTAGGGTAGACTGTAATCTACTTTTTAATTTATACAAGTTAACTAATATAGTTTTATATTTTATAAGATAATAATGTGGTAGACTAAAGTCTACCCTACTGCGGGCGTGGATAGAATTTCAATACGGAACGCCAGTTGGGTATTAGAAATTCTTAGAGAGGAGACAGATCAGTCAGGGGTTTTGTCAGCTGTGCATACCTTCTTGACAATAACTTATAGTCAGGGTGTCTGATCTACTATTGCTCCTTAAGGAGAATATTGAAGATAAAGTTTTCATATTTATATCTTTTTGGTTTTTACTTTTTTCTACAGAATAACATTGCCCCCTCACCGCATCCGTAGTTTTCGGCTCACGCCTCAAACACGGCTGCTCCTCTCCCGCAGGGCGAGGGAATTGTATTTTTTGTTTTTTGGGAAACTAGTGCATAGGGCGAGGAATTTTGCCATCTTTAATTTTTTATTTAATCACTGATTTCCGGTCTAAATAGGAGGCATGCATTTTGTTTGCTTATTCTCTTATTAACTTATTCACCTATTCACTCAGTTGTTGAACAAGTATGCCCAACCGACAAATCTTATCTCAATTCTGCAAGTTTTTATTCATCTATAAATTTAAAATCATTCCCTAGTTTATTTTTAAATATTTTCATAAACTCAACGATATCAATATCTAATGCTTCTATAATTTTCCACAATGTAACAAATTTACAATCAACAATTGCTCTTTCAATCTTACCTAAATTACTGTCATTTAATCCATATTCAGCAGAAAACCTATTACGAGAAGTTTGATTAGCATTATTATTGCGTAATTCTTCAATCACTTCTCCTAAGACTTTTCTAAAGTATAGAGATTTTTTATCAGTATATTGCATTTCTCAATAATAGATGATATGATAGTTCTATGTTCGTTATACATAACTAGGTGTTATGCCTAAGACTTTATTAATTGACTTAGACGGAGTTTTAAATACCTACTCCGGCGATTTCAAAGAAGATGAAATTTCTGCACCCAGAGAAGGTGTTGAAACATTTTTACAGGAATTAGCTCAACACTATAAAATAGAAATTTTTACAGTTAGAAATAAAAAACTTACATTAGAATGGCTGCAAAAATATAAACTTGACAAATATGTAAGTGATATTACAAATGTTAAAAATTCATATACCTCTATTATTATTGATGACCGAGCGTTAAGATTTGAAGGAAATTTTATTAAAACTCTTGTAGAAATAAAAAACTTCACTCCTCATTGGAAAAAGTTATAAATTTTATTTCATTGCGAATTTACCGCATCCTATATTCTATTGCTGTTTTGCAACGTAAATTTATATCCTAATTACCCCTACTCCATTTACCCCTACCCCTTTCGGGTAATTCTTAAGTGCCTGTCGTTTCCTTCGCCTACGGAAGTACTTATCAGATTGTACTGGTCAACAAGTTCATGCTGGAGTTTTCGTATTTGCGGAGTCTGCGGAGCCAGTTCTATAACTTCCGCTCCTTCCATAATGCTTTTTATAGCATCTCTTGTTTCATCAAGCGCTTTTTCGGTATCGTCTGTATATCCCTGCAAACTCTCTACATCCCCGGGACGAATATCCAGCGCATCTTTCAAAACCTTTTGTATTTGAGCCATTGAGTTTGTCTTAACATAAAAAATCTGAACCCTGTATTCTTTTGCGGTATTAAGAATTTTAGCTCCGCCTTTAGCAAAGTTTTTATGCGCAATCACAATATCCGCATCTTCAATATTTCTTGTTAATTCCAGATTTAAATCCAGACGCTCTATTAATTTTTCAACAATAGTTCTTGAAACAGCGTATAAATAAAGCTTTTTAAGTGGTTTTGCCTGCTCAACATATTTTTGTCTGGAGAATGAAAAATTCATACTGTTATCTTGAGCTTGTTCGGGCACATCCTGTTTTACCGGCTCCTGAATTGTTTCTTCGTGCTTTTCTTCTACTTTACGAATTTCAGGTCTTATCGGCCAGCCTCTTAAGATATAGTCAACTGCTTCGGAAGTATTTCTGTAAACTGCAAGTGTATTTCTGTCCAGAATTTCTATAACAATATCAAAAGTAGGCTGCTTTTCTCTTTCAAGAACAGTTTTTTGTGAAGCTCTTCTCTTAGCTTCATCATCTCCTAACGTAACTGATTGGATACCGCCGACTAAATCAGAAAGTGTCGGGTTTTTAATTAAACTTTCAAGGCAGTTGCCGTGTGCGGTTGCAATGAGCATAACCCCTCTTTCAGCAATGGTTCTGGCAGCCTGCGCTTCCGCCTCTGTACCGATTTCATCTACAACAATAACTTCAGGCGTATGGTTTTCAACAGCTTCAATCATTATGTCTTTTTGAAATTCCGGCTGTGGAACCTGCATTCTTCTTGCAGTCCCGACTGCAGGGTGAGGTACATCACCGTCGCCTGCAATTTCATTTGAAGTATCTACAATTACAACACGCTTCCCTAATTCATCCGCGACAAGGCGGGAAATTTCTCTTAATTTTGTAGTTTTACCAACCCCAGGAGGGCCTAAAAACAAAATACTTTTACCCTGCGTGCAAATATCTTTAATACAGTCAATTGTACCCGTAACAACACGACCGACACGGCAGGTAAGCCCTACGACTTTTCCCTGTCTGTTTCTTATCGCACTTATTCTGTGCAGTGTCCCCGGAATTCCGGATCGATTGTCATGAGTAAATTCTTGAAGATGTGATGTTATAAATGCAATATCTTCGTCATTAACTACATCTGATTGTAATTTTTCTATTTTTCCGCCGGCATGCCGAACTTCCGGAATTCTTCCCAAATCCAAAACAATTTCTATAACATCATCCAATCTGTCTGCAGACAAATTAGACACAACTTTCTGGGGCATTATTGCTAATAATCGCTCGAGGTCATTTTGAAATTGTAAATTGTTCATCATTCTTTTATATTAAAGCCTTTCTGCTCTCGCATTTGGCGGACAACGTTTCAAGTTTGATCTCCTAATTTTATTATAACATACTATTATGATTTTTACATTATGAGGGTACGGAAAAATCCAAAAATTGACAGATTTTTGAGGTTTTTCCGTACCCGATACAAGGTGTGTGAACCTCTGGCCGGCTGCGGGATAGCACCAGGCCAGAGGTGAAACCGTTCCCGAGAATTTGCAAGAAAAATGCTAATTTTTCCGCAAATTCTTATAAATAAAAAAGCGGGTCATTATATTACCCGCTTGAAATTTAAATACCTTATAATTCTCTTTTATGCTTTGCTCTCGCCTTTATCCTTTACTTTAGCCTCTTCTTCTTTCTCTTTTTCGGCTTCCGGTCCTTTCGCTTTATCTTGTTCTTCAAGATAAAGTGCTGCAAATTGTTCGTACAAATCACTATCTTGAAGTATTTCATCTATCTCAATGCCGTTTTCATCTTTATCTACTTCTGCATATTTATCGGCATCTATATCATATTTTTGAGCCTGATTTTGATCAAGTTTACGTATACCTAAATCATTTGCTAAAAAAGTCTTTAATACATTTACGCTTACTTCTGTTGACATATCTTGTCTCCTTATGTTTTATTCATCTTACATCTATATAAAGTATATAAATTTTATTCAATTTCAAACTTTATAAAAATCGTTACAAAACTTAATAAAAAAAATACTTTAAGCGTTTACTTAAAGTATTTTAATTCATAATTCTAATATAAATAACAACTATTATACAGCTTTTTGTACTTTTCCGGCTTTTAAGCAAGATGTACAAACTGTCATTTTCTTAGCCTGACCGTTTACATTAACTCTGATTTCCTGTAAATTAGGAGTTTGTCTTTTAACGATTTGTTTATGAGAAAATGTTAATTTGGCTGCTTTTAAAGGCTTTTTACCGCATACTTCACATTGTTTTGACATAATTATATTCCTTCTTTCTACCAGTGTAGTTTAAGTTTACCTTAAAAGAATTTATTTTACAAGTATTTATCGTAATGTATTGTTACAATTAATAATCAGACTGTTCATAATCATCTTCATCCTGCAGGGATGATAAGTCTGAAGAATAGCTTGCATCAAAGTCTTCAGGCAGATTTTCGTTATCCGGCCAGACGGTTTCTTCATCAAACCTGCAGGCGCTTAAATTCTCTGCAGCAGAAAAATCCGAGTTAGTTAAATCAGCTCCCTGAAATATTGCACCTGCAAGGTCTGCCTCCGAAAAATTGCAGTAATCAGTTTTTGAATAGCTGAAATCCGTACCGTTTAAAACAGATTCATTGAAAGAACACTCAACCAGATTTGCCCGTGTAAAATCAACAGATGTCAAATCACAGCCGTCAAATTTAACTTCTGTAAGGTGTGAATCCGCAAAAGAAGATGATGTCAAATCCACATTTACAAACTCTATTCCGTCAAGAGATATACCTGAAAAATCTGTTTCACTCAGGTCAATAGCTCCACTTGCCTGCTTAATTTCATCATTAAAAGCGTCTACATTTGTAAATATCAAATTTATCAATTCTTCTTTTGTTAACATTTTTATCCTTTCAATTTCTAATTTATAAGATTAACTTCCATTGCAAGCAATACTGCCTGGGTTCTGTTTGTTACTTTTAATTTCTTAAAAATACTGTTTAAATGTGTTTTTACCGTAACATCTCTTACATAGAGTTTATCTGCAATCTCTTGATTGCTTGCGCCTTTTGCTACAAGTGCTAAAACCTCTTTTTCTTTAGGCGTAAGCGCATCCAGATTTACATCTTTATTTAATTTTTTCTCTTGGTTACCGGAAGCTTCCTTTTGCCACTTACAGCGTCTTAAAACAGCTTCAATTCTTGCAAGCAGATTTGGCAGTATAAACGGTTTCACGATATAATCATCAGCCCCGATTTTTAAGCCTGAAACTATTTTCTGGTCTTCACTTACAGCCGTTATCATAATTACGGGAATGTATTTAATCTTCTTATTGCTTCTTATAGCCTTTAAAGTGTCCCAGCCGTCCATATTTGGCATCATAACATCAAGCAGAATTAAATCAAAAGAATCTTCTTTTTCAGTCAAAATCTTTAATGCTTCAATACCATCCTCTGCAGTTGTAACATCATAACCGTACATAGGAAGCGCATCTGCAAGATATTTTGGATTGTCATCCACTACTAATATTGAAGCTAATCCGCCCATCTATACAAGTTTCTCCTTTAATGCTTTTAGTGCTGCTTGTAGTCTATCATCTACTTCTAGTTTTTGCAAGATGCTTGCAACGTGAGCTTTTGTAGTATTAATACTTACAAAGAGTTCTTTTGCTATTTCAATATTGCTGTAACCTTCGGTTATAAGTTTAAGTATCTGCGTTTCACGGCTGGTTAATCCGTAATCTTTTTCAGGTTTGGCAGTTTCTTTCTCATGTCCTTTTGTTGCAGCTTCAAGGACTATGTGCGAAATTGAAGGATCAAACCATGCTGCTCCGTCCAGGACAGACTGTACAACCTGAGTCAGCCTTTTAGGATTAATCTCTTTTGAGCAATAGGCATTAGCACCTGCTTTTAGACTGTTTAGAACTTCCTGCTCATCATTATGCGATGTTAAAACCACAATTTTAATATCTTTGTTTAAGCTTTTAATCTTCTGGGTTGCCTGAATTCCGTCCATTCCGGGGAGACCTAAATCCATTATTATAAGATTTATCTCATTTCCGTTTACAATATCAATACCTTTTTCTGCGGATTCTGCTTCATAAATATCTGCAACATAATCACAGCCTTCAAATGCTGTTTTAAGGCCGAAACGGGTTAATTCATGATCTTCTACGATTAAAATATTATTCTTCGTCATATATACTATGCCCCGGATTTACGTCTGCCGCATAATCTGAATTGAGTCTTGAACACCTTATTAACGATTGGTTTGCCAGTTCTATGTCGCCTTTTGCCCTGAGTACAAGGCTAAGATAATAATAGTATTTAAAATTATTTGCGTCAATATAATAAGAATTGTTTAGATAAGTTGCTGCCATTGTATAGTTCTTATCTCTTATTGCAAGATTAGCCAGACCGAGCCAGATATCATTATTGGTTATGTCAAGAGATGCAACTCTGGGCAGATAATAATCGGCATTCTGCGGAAATACCTGCAGAGAATCAACAAGTAATTCCTCGTCAAATTGATTTTTCTTCAAGAGTTTTTCATAAAGTTTTTTTGATTTCTTATCTTTTTCCATTGCAAGATAAGTTTTTGCCATACCCACAGACGGGTCTATATCTTTAGTCAGTCTTTTAGCTTTTTTATAATATTTTAAAGCGTCATCATACTTTCTGTTGTCATAATTTAAATCCGCAAGCGTATTTGCTGCAAGATAGTTATCATTATCTTCTTTAAAAGCACGCCCTGCAAACTCTTGAGCTTTCAACGGTTCATCATTATCATAGAAGATTTTTCCTAAAAGAGAAAATATAAGCGGGCTGTATTGTTTTGCCTGCAAAATTGCAGTTTGCAGAACCTTTGTTGCAAGAAGGCTCTTTTCCTGCAGATGGTAATAATATGCTAAATGATAATCTTTTAAAGGCTCGTCTTTTGCGGTCTTATACAGAATATATTCTTCTGCCGCACGGATTTTCCTCTGGAAATCTACTGTTTTAAATGGCTCTTTCTTGATTTTTTCAAGAAGTTTTAAGGCTTGCTTGGATTTATTAGAGTCAGCAAGAATTTTAGCCTTCAATATCTGGTAATTTACGTTTGTATCATTCTGTGTAATTGCGTTATTAATATACTTTAAAGCCTGCTGTAAATTGTTAGATTTGTAATTCCCCAGAGCAATAAGGTAGTTTTTATAATCGCTTTCAGGCGCCTGATTGCTGTTTATCAGCTCGGAGGTTGTCTCTATTGCCATATTATTGTAAACAATATTCGAATAAGCATCCGCAAGATACAGCAAATCTTTCTGGCTTACGATTGATGACGGGTAATAAAATCTTCTGATATCATTCACATAAGCAGCAGTAAAACCGTTTGTATCAAGCTTTTTTATTAAGGCATCCGAGAGATCAAAAAAGCCAAACTCTGCCATTTTCATACCATATACCAGAAACACATAATCATCATGCGCTGTTCTTTGTATAAGACTGTTAAAATCATCATAAGAAGCCTTCACGTTGCTTTGAGCAAACCGGTTTTCCGCCGAAGCATATTTAGCCTTAACAAAATTATCTTTAATAACCATATCCAGATTTGCGGTATTAGTTTCTGCCTTAATTTTCAACGGCTTAACATCTGCCGCCATTGTAGCAGCAGGTGCGGATAATATGAGAATTAGTATGATTAATTTATTTAATATCCTATTCATGCTCTAAATCTACACCTACATAATATTTATTAAACACCTGCAATAACTTATTACTACAATTATTTACTATAGAGTAATATAAATCAAGTAGGTTATATTTTTCTAAAGTTTCCATATCCTCTTTTTCAATCGTCATATGTGTCTCTGTGACAAACACACCGACGATTTTACTTAACTTTATAGAGAGGAATTTATCAACGACTTTTGGATCGAAATGAGTTCCGGCACCATTTTTTATAATATCAATAACTTTTTCTATAGGCATTTTATCACGGTAATGTCTTTTAGAAGTTATTGCGTCAAACACATCCGATACTGCAAGAATTCTTCCGCCAAATGGAATTTCTTCGCCTTTTAAATGCCTGTAATATCCGGTTCCGTCATATTTTTCGTGATGCGAGCAGGCAATTTCGGTTATTTGCTGGAAATCTTTTGACATATGGATTTTTTCCAGAATATGATGCGTAATTTCTACATGCTCCTGAATATGCTTATACTCTTCCGGCGTAAGCTTGCCTTCTTTTTGTAAAACAGAATCTCTAATCCCGATTTTTCCGATATCATGAAGTGCTGCCGCTTTTTCCAGAATATAGATATCATTCTGCTCCATTCCAAATTCCTGCGCAATAAGAGTCGCAAACATTTTTACTCTTGAAGAATGACCGGCAGTAATCTTGTCACGCGCATCAATAGAAGTTGCAAGAGTTTCAATAAAGCTATCAAGAACAACTTTCTGTTCTTCCAGCATTTTACGCTGTCTTTCAAAGAGCTGCGCGTTTTCCAGAGAAATACCGGCGCTTGACGCTATTGCGACAAGCAAATCCTCATCATCAGGCGTAAAATACTCTCCAAATTTATTAAGAACCTGAAAAACACCGATAATTTCCTGATTAAAGTTCTTAATCGGAATACAGAGTATTGTCTTTGTGCGGTAACCTGTCTTTTTATCAACATCAGCGTTGAAACGCTTGTCTTTATAAGCGTCTTTTATATTAATAGTTTCGCCTGTTTTTACGACATGACCAGCAATACCTTTGTCAGCCGGAATTCTTAGCTCTTTCGTGTCTAAACCTGTTGCAACTTTTGAATAGAGCTCATTGTTTTCTTTATCGTAAAGATAAACAGTACATCTATCCGCATTCATAGCCGTTTTTGTTTCTTCTGCTATTGTTTTTATGAGTAAATCAATGTTTTTTTCAGCTGCAACAGCCTGACCTATGTTTACAAGCGCAATCAGGGGGTCTTTTGTCTGATTATGATTACTGTAATGGCTTACAGCCGGACATTTCAAAAGAGAATTTAATTTTTCAAAAAATTCAGTCTTTTGATTTTTTATAGAAAGCTTGCGCGCCTGATTATAGTTGATGGAATATAGAGTTGTATTTTTTTCTTTAAAATTAACATACCCTAAAACCATTTCATGCAAAATCTTTGTAATAGGGTCTTTTGACTGTTCAACAAGAAAAGAAGCATCATTCATAAACTGATAAAAACAATTGTAATCACCTTTGCAGAATGCCCCAAAGGCAAGCAGGCAAAAACATATTGCCGTATCGTCCTGATAAATTTCTTTATGTTTTTCAATTCTTTCTTTTACTTCTTCATACTTGCCGTTAAGTATTTCTGAAACTGACTCGTAAATAAAGTTCTCTAAAGTCATTTCACCCTCTCTTGTTTCTTATATATTACAATAAATTCCCCTTTTTGGCAAAGGGTGACAGAGAAAATTATAGAAGTAGGTTTTGTATAGTATCCCACCCGAATCCTCCCCAATCGGGCACTATTGTCAAAATAAAAAATAGCGCTTAGCAACTGGCTTCAATCGAAGATTTCAATTGAAGCATAAAGAATTTGCGGAAAACTTCCTATAAATTTCTTAATCTTAGATTGACGGTCATGCTTTACAATATATAATTACAACTATGGAAAGCTTGGCAGAATTTATTCAAAAGAAAAGAGAAAAAGCCGGATTATCGATAAGCGGGCTGGCTAAAAAGACAAGTATTAAATTAGAAATTCTTGAAGATATTGAAGCTGGAAAAGAATTGTTTCTTTCTGTTACCCAAAGGCAGCAGATTGCCAGAGTTCTTAAATGTTCTATTAAAGAATTAAAAGAGCATGAAAGAGAGTATAAATTTGATGTTGTGAGTGACGATACAATTGATATTCTGAAAAGAAGAATTTTAAACAGAGAGACAAATTTAAGATGTCCGCTCTGCGGAGAACCTCTTGTTACAAGGATTGCTAAAATGTACGATTTAGAGGATAATTTGGTTCTCCAGCCTAAGGCTCATTGTGTAAAATGCGTATTTCAGATTAAGGAGTAATATGAAAAAAAGTCTGTTAACTTGTATATTAATAGCAGCACTTACCGCTCCTGTTTTCGCGGGAGATAACAATGATTTAAGAACTTTATTTTTAAATAATAAAGCAAGAATTTGCGCTATTAATATCAGAACTTTTAATGCTCAAGACATTAATGGCAATGAAATTATTGATGAAGGCGAAGAAGGCGGAAATTTTTTGAATGCAGTTGAAAGGCTTGATGAAATTAAAGATTTGGGATTCAACACTCTGCATGTACTCCCGATTACCCCTATCGGAAGGCTTAAAGCTTTAGGTACCGCCGGTTCTGTATATTCTGCAGCTGATTTTTGGAGTATTAACCCACAGCTTGTTGACAAAGAGTCCGAACTTACTGATATCGAGCAGGCTAAGAGGTTTATAGATGAGTGTCATAAACGAAATATACGTGTTATTATTGACTTGCCGAGCTGCGGGGCTTATGATTTATTCTTAACTCATCCGGAGTTATTCATCAAAGACAGCAGGCAATGTTCAATTGTACCTACTGATTGGACGGATGTCAGGCTGCTTAATGTCGGAACAGATAAAAAGCTTAATCAAGATGTTTTAGAAGCGCATAAAAAATTTGTAGATTTAGTCTTAAGAATAGGTGCTGACGGAATTAGAGCGGATGTTGCGACAATAAAACCTTTCACTTTCTGGCAGGAAATTATTAAATATACGCGCTCTAAAGACCCTGAATTTATGTTTCTTGCAGAAGCTTCCGACTCCTGGAGAGAACCGCCGAGTTTATATGCAGTATTTACACCATACAATAAATTACTGCAAGCAGGTTTTGACGGATATTACGGAAGTTTCTTTAACTTAAAAGACTGGAATGCTCCGGAGTTTATGGAACATATAAAATTTAACCAAAAGCTTCTGGATGCATACAGAGAGCCGAAAAGCACTATCTTAAGCTTTTCTACACATGACGAAGTTAGTCCGGTTCTTTTACACGGTGAAAATTTTTCAATAATGATTAGCTGGCTTAATGCAACATTGCCATTTAATCCATATTGTATCGACGGGTTCTTTAACGGAGATGCTTATCTTTACCCCTGGGCTAACACAAAGGCTGAAAAATCAGAAACGGATGATTATTCTTATTTTGTACACAGAGGGAAATTAGATATTTTTAATTTCTCGCGCAGGCCTGGAGGTGAAAACAGTAATATTCTTAATAATTTCAAAGAAGCTGCCGGATTTAGAACAAAGTATGAAGATTTGATTACTAAAGGGGAGTTTTTAGAGTTAAAAACCGATAATGAAAAAGTTTTTGCGTTTGAAAGAAATTATAAAAATCAATCGGTAATTGTTGTTGGAAATCTTGATTTTAAAAATCCGCAGTATAAAATTACTATCAGGGTGCCAAATGTCAAGAAAAAATATGATTTTGAATTCATCGCCGGAAATGAGAATGTTAAAGCCGGAAATAGGAAAATTTTTACGGATTTAGATATGGGCGAAATAAAAGTTATAAGAATTATACGTGAGCGAAAGGAGCAGCTGTAATGCAAAGCGATAAAATAGTTTTTACAGGAATGAGACCCACCGGAAAATTACATCTGGGGCATTATCTCGGGGTTATTGAGAACATGGTTAAGCTTCAAGATGAATATAACTGCTACTATTTTATTGCAGACTGGCACGCTCTTACTACAAAATATGATAAAACAGAAGGCTTAAAGCAGGATATTATTGATGTCGCGACAGATTGGCTTGCTAGCGGAATTGACCCTGAGAAAGCAACCATTTATGTGCAGTCTTTAATTCCGGAGACTGCTGAACTGCACGTATATTTGAGTATGATAACACCCCAAAACTGGGTTGAGAGAGATCCTAACCTTAAAGATATGGCCAAAATTCTGCGCTCAAAGGAAGGATTTGCTTCTCAAATTAATTACGGGCTTATGGGCTATCCGGTTCTTATGACGGCGGATATACTCTCTTTTAATGCAGATTTTGTTCCGGTTGGTATTGATCAGGTTGCGCATGTTGAATTAACCAGAGATATCGCAAGAAGATTTAATAATATTTATAAAACCGAATTCTTCAAAGAAACACAGCCGCTGTTGAATAACTGCCCTTTATTATGCGGATTAGACGGCAACAAAATGGGAAAATCTTTTAATAATGATATTAAAATCTCTGACAGTGAAGAAGTTACGGCCAAAAAAGTAATGTCTGCAATTACGGACAGAAGCAGAATGAGAAAAGATGACTTAGGGCACCCGGATGAGTGCGAAGTTGCTTTCAAATACTGGAAAATATTCGGAGAGGAAGAAGAAATCAAAACTATCCGCTCTGAATGCGAAAAAGGATGCAGAGGATGTGCTGACTGCAAAAGACAGCTTGGTGCTAAAATCAATGAAAAATTTGCTCCGATAAGAGAAAAACGGAAATATTATGAAGAACATCCCGAAATTGTAGAACAAATCTTAAGAGACGGTTCTGAAAAAGCAAGAGTAAAAGCAAAAGAGATTTTAAAAGAAGTACGAAATCTTGTAAAGATGTTCTAAGTTTTTTGTGAGATAAACTTCATTATACTAATATTTCCCCTACGGGCTGGCATCCATCCTAACCTTCCCTCAATAGGGAAGGAACACTGTACGCTTTGCGCTGCTCTCTCCCTTTTGAGGGAGCGAATTTGTGGACGGAAGTCCGGATAGCGAACAGACTGAACCGGCTAAGCCGTGAGTAGTAGGTCAGGCATTGCCTGACATTAACTTATTTCCTACATTACGGGTTAAATTTTACTTTTCCTTACAAGAACCACCCCCTCACCGCACCCGTAGTTTTCGGCGCAGCCTCAAACACGGCTGCTCCTCTCCCGCAGGGCGAGGAGATTGAAAAAATTAATTGACTAGCAAATTTATTTTTGAGATGTTTTATATTAAGTATGAAGATTGGCAATTTTATACATAAAGCAGGATTTGTCTGTGCTTTAATGACAGCCCCGGCAGTATTTGCAAATGCCTTATCAAGAGTTCCGCAAAATGATACTTTTATTAAAACAGAAACGGTTATTACTCCTGAAGGAACTTCTGATAAATCGGTATTAGCTAATGCTCCGGAACCTTATATCACAATAGCAGGAGTAAAGAAAACCGCTAAATTTGTTGTAGATATTTCTAAAAATGTTTTATATAAATATAATGCAGAAGGCAGGGCTGAAATCGCTTATTTAATTGCAAGCGGAAAGAAAAATACGCCGACAGATAAAGGTATAAGGGTAGTAACTCACACAGAAACTTACCCCTACAGAACAGCGCCCAGACATACAAAACGCAGAAGAAACCCGCGAGCATACGGTCCAAGAGTTATCTGCCTTAATAAAATTGATACAATAACAGGAGAACAAAGCCAGACCGGAGAGTTTATACACGGAACAAATCAGCCAAATTCAATCGGGAAATACATCTCGCTCGGATGTATGAGAATGGATAATGATGTAATTAAGAAGCTGGCTGATGAAGTTAAACGCGGGGACATTGTTATAATAAAATAGCTTTACTTCTTCTTTTCAGAGCGCGCTCTTACAGCTATTCTAACAGGAGTGCCGGTAAAACCAAATGCCTCGCGAAGTTTGTTTTCCATATAGCGTTTGTAATGGTCTTTCATCAAATCTTCACTGTTTACAAAAAGCACAAATGTCGGCGGCTCAATTGAAGCTTGAGTCGAATACATAATCTTAAGCCTTTTGTTTCTTATTGTCTGCGGCGGATTTAAGGCGTATGCTTCATTTATAACTTTATTTAAAAGCCCCGTAGAGACACGTTTTGAACGTTCCTGCTGGACTTCCAGCACTTTTGTAAATATCTGGTTTAAACGCTGATGCGTAACTGCGCTTATAAAAATCTTAGGAACATAGTCTAAAAACGGAATTTCGTGCGCAATTTTTTGCTGAAATTTATTAATAGTATTAGATTTTTTATCTTCAACCAAATCCCATTTATTAATCGCAATAACCATGCCTTTGCCGGCTTCTGTAATTATTGAGGCAATCTTTTTATCCTGATCCGAAATTCCATTAACGGCTTCCGTCGCATCAATTACCATTACTGCTACATCACACTCTCTGATTGAGCGGATTGCACGGTCAACTGCAAATTTCTCAACACCATAATCTACTTTTGATTTTTTTCTAATACCAGCCGTATCAATTATAATAAATTCATTATCATTATACTTAAGCCTTGAATCAATACTGTCTCTGGTCGTACCTGATATATCAGATACAATAACCCTTTTTTCACCTAAAAGCGCATTCACTATAGAAGATTTGCCGGCATTTGGGCGTCCCACAATAGCTATTTTAACAACCTTATCACCTTCATCGTTATCTTCTTCTTCAAAATCTTTTGTTATTTCTTCTAAAAGGTCACCAACACCTCCTGAGCCATGAAGCGCAGAGATAGCAATAGGCTCACCTATTGCAAGCGAATAAAAATCACTAATCATTGTAATTTGATTATGAGAATCTATTTTATTTACTGCAAGATAAACAGGTTTATCAGACTGTCTCAAAATCTTTGCAATATCACTATCAACAGGCGTAGCACCCTCTATACCGTCGACTATAAAAATTATCTTATCTGCTTCCTCACAGGCTATCTTTGCCTGATCATATATCGAAAGCATAATTTCATCTTCATCCCCGGGAACAATACCGCCGGTATCAATAACAGTAAAAATTTTATTCTGCCATTCTACGTCAAAATAAATTCTATCACGAGTCACCCCCGGTAAATCGTCAACAATAGACTGCCTTCTTCCGACCAGGCGGTTTACAAAGGTTGATTTTCCTACATTTGGACGTCCTACGACTGCTACTATCGGTTTTCTTTTCATTACAAGGGAAGTGTAGCATAAAACAAGGTTTATTTCAAACTCCTTGAGATTTCAGCATGAATTGAATTTGCTCTTGTTATATATTTTGAAAGCTGTACATACTTGTCGCCGGCCTCTCCATATGGTGTCTGGAGTGTCATCAGCTCATCCACGCTTTTATTTATATTCTCCAGTTTTTCCAGAGATTTTTTTAATTCTATAGATGAAGAAAGTTTTTTAGGCAGTCGTGAAATAATCATAGACTCAAAACCTTCAAACAAACGTTTCAAACTCCTAAAATGCGACTTCAACCCCGGAAAAATTCCCGTAATCTCTCCGGAAATCTTTGCGGACAAGCTCGTTTCATTATATAGTTCAACAAGCTCCGATAACTCAAACTTAAGCTGTTTGTATCTACTGTAAAGTTTCTCTGTTAATTCAAAATCATGGATATCTTTTGCCGTCTGCATCTGCCCTTCAAGCTGCTTAAGCTCTTCTTCCGTCTTTGCAATTTTATACTCAAGCTTAAAAACCTCATTGTTTACATCTCTATAAGCTTCTTTTTGTAAAATATTACTATCATAATCATTCAAATGTCTTACAGTACCGCCGGAAGGCTGGGCAATATTTTCCGGCTGCATAAAGAAATTATCGTCCTGTTCGGATAAAAATGGATTTGTACTGCTGTTCACAAACTTATCACTGCTCATAAAAAAATTATACTAATAAATCTCCATTTCTTCAATTTTCTGTTTCATTAACAGTGCAGGATAATAATCAGGTATAAGTTTCAAACATTCATTAATATAAAAATACGCCTTCTCGTCATCATGAACTCTAAGAAAATACCTTGCAAACATAAACTGCAGCTCCGCATCATTGTAATAAATTTCCTTTGATTTCTGCATATAATTATACGCCGCAGATAAAAGATTATTCTCATACATTACTCTTGCAGCAAATTTATAAGATTCCTGATTTATATCCGAAAAAATTTCAAGCGCGCCTAAAAGCTGTTCTACATAATCCAGCTTTTCATTCTTCAATAGAAAATCCAAATCTATTTCCAAAAAATTTCTTATCTGAAAAAAAGTAGGGTAAATTTCCATATACCCTCTGAAAATTGAAACAATAATTTCACCCCACTTAGCCCTCGGAGAATCCAAAGCTGAAAATATTTCTTCTGCAGCATCTAAATCATCATTCAAAATAGCAAGGTAAGCATGTTCCAGAGTATTTGGCTTTATTATAACTTCCCTGCCTGCCGGATAAAAAAAGAAAATTTTCTGATAATTTGAGCTAACCATTCTTTTTATTAACTCTTATAGAATTCTTCTTAGCCTTGTTTTCTTCTACAATAATCTCTTCTTCACTATCTTTCGGAGCCGGCTCTATCTTATCATTAAGCTTCGTTCCGCCTTTAATCAAATTCGATACAGAATCAACAGAAGAAGTGTTCGTGTTCTTTCCGATTAAGTTTGCAAGTTTAATTTGAAGATATATTTCTTCTCTATATATCTTAACATCCTTGTCAGCTTGTATCGCAACTTTACAAACTCCATTTCTTGCTTCGACAATAGTTATTTCAATATTGTCATTAATCATTATTTTTTGACCGTTTTTTCTAGTTATTACGAGCATTTTCTTCCTTAAAAATTACTTTATTTCTTTAAACATGGGGTAGCTGATATCATAACCTGAACCGGAAAGAACAATCTGGCCGGCTTTGTTATTATCCACATTAAATATCAATGGCGCTAAAAGGTTAATTGTTGTACCTTTAGGATTATCCTGCGGAATTGAAGTAATATTCATAACAAGTACACTTTCCACATTTTTTATCCCCAAAGCATCCACAGTGCTGTCAGGCAAATCAATTGTATAATCAAATTCCAATGATGCTACAGATATTACCGGAAACGCAAGAGCCGGATCATCAACTGACTGCAGCCACTTAAAAAGGGCATCCTTGTTCGGTTCAAGTATAACAAACTTCTTTAACACATCAAAACCGATTATAGGCAGTACGAACTCAAATATACGGCTTTCCTCTATATCAATTTCACCAAATCTTAATGTATTTAACTTCATCCTCAATCTTTCTCTTAAAAACCTGTAGTCATTTGATTAGTTAACAATGACTGTATAACCTGCGGACTTAGAGAAGAATTAGAATTGCCTCCCATAAGCATATTCAAAACAGCATTAGAATTTTCTCTTCCGCCTAATAACATAGACATCTCATCCATACTGCTGCTTCTTCCGCCGATAATATCACTCAAACCAGCTTTCTGTAAAACTCTTAAAGCTGACACTATTTCATCATTTGTAGGAAGTTCGCTTGAAAAATCTTTATACTCTTTAAACTGCTGCGGAGAAATATCATTTTTTCTGTTCATTTCTCTCATAAGATTTTCAATCTTTTGTTTTTCAAACTCGCCTCTTACTTCATCAGTAAAACCAGACCCAAAACGGCTTTGAACAAAATTATCAAGAGCAGAAGTTTCAGATTCTTCGTTGCACTTATCAGGCGCCTCTAAACAAGTTTTGCCTTTTGAAGCATAAAGTCCAACCTGACTGTTTGGAGTAAGTGTTATAACTTTTTCATAATTTGTAATAGCTTCATCCTTCTTGCCGATCTGGGCGGAAGTCATCGCCAGATAATAATATGCAACCGCATTTGACGGGTCTTTCTTTACTATATTACTCAAAACATCATAGCATTGAGAATAATTCCCTGCCTTGTACATCTTAATAGCAGAAGCCAGAGATGTGTTGGAAGTTGTTTTTGCGCTTGCATAATTTATAGTTGATGCGCATATTAAAGCTGTTAACATTACTAAAATATACTTTTTCATAATCATCCTTCTTATTTAACTTAACACTTATTATTATACAATCAAGCCATAAAACTTGATATACACCATGTAATTGAATTATACAATATCTTTATAAGGATAACAAGGCTTCTGTCAACAAAAAGTCACAAATTTCTTTTTCAAGCTCAACTCCATACAGGCCGTTTATTTCTTTAATAAAATAACAGGGACTTGTAACATTAACTTCAATAATTTTACCGTCTATCACATCCAGCCCAGCCATAGGAAGCCCCAGGGAATTTAGTTTTTTGGCAACTTTCGTAAAATTAAACATTTCTTCATCTGAAAGCACTGCATCAGTTATAAAATTATCATTGTGTGTATTAAATTTAAAATCATCTTTTCCCGGAAGCTTCTTTACACAATATTTTAAAACCCTGTCCCCCAGAGTAAGCACTCTCTTATCTCCTCCTGACACACCCGCGAGGAATTTTTGCACCATAACAAGAGTTGTTTCATTATTTGTCATAGTATTAATTATAGTTCTGGTATTCGGGTCTCCTTCATAAAGATACATTACGCCGGAGCCAAAACAGCGGTTAAGCGGTTTTAAGACTATTTTCTTATGCTGCGCCAAAAATTGTTCAATATCATTAAGCGATGCTGTTACTATATTCTCTGACATCAAATCCTTAAAATATATGGAGTGCAATTTTTCATTGAAATCTCTAATTGCACGCGGGGAGTTTATCACATCCGGCTTTGTCACAAAATCAAATACATACGTCGCGTTAATATAATCAATATCAACCGGAGGATCAGGCCTGAACATTACTAAATCAAAATCATCTATTTTATATTCAAGCTTTACATCCTTATAATATATATTATTATTCGATAAAAAAGTCTCATAACATTTTGTGTAAGCAATATCCGCTTTTAGTGACAAATTTGGAATTGTTGTTATATACACCAGATTTTTTCTCTCCAGAAACTCTTTTATTATCCAAAAATTCGTAACAAGCTTGTTAAACTCAAAATATTTGAGTTCAATTTTATCAATTACAAAAAGAATTTTCTTCATAAAAACCTCTCCGCAATCAGATTATCACTAAAAGGGAGTAAATACAAGAGTGTCCGGTCGGTTATCATTTATCTTGTCATAAACACGCATCTATAATCAGAAATAAATAATAAGTACTACGAAAATATATTACCCACCCCAAATTTCATCGTCGTAATAGGCTAATTCTAAATGCCCTAAGATAACAGTATCACCATTTTTAAGTCCGTAATTGTGTAATTCTTCAAAAACACCCATACTCTTTAGTATATTTTGGAGCCTTACAACCTGTTCTGTATTTCTTGCATCTGTTACTTTTGCAAGACGGTTTATTTTTCCACCGGAAATTAAATATGTTTCTTTATCAAGTTTTGTAACCTCAAAATCACTATCATCGTTATCATATGCGCCTAAATCTTCTTCTATATCAATATCAAATTCAGGCTTTGGAATTTCGTCAACCTTTTGAGATATAAAATGCAGTAAAGCATTTACCCCTTCTTTTGTAACCGCTGAAATTGGGTAAATATCTTTTGAGTAGGAGCTAAAAACTTCTATTAGCTTATCCAAATCATCTTTTTGAACCGCATCAATTTTATTCAGAACAAGTATTTGATAAAGTTCAGCCAAACCTTTTGAATGATTTTCAAGTTCTTTGTTAATAATCTTATAGTTCTCAAGAGGATTTTCAGAAGTCAAATCTACAATATGAACCAAAAAGCGGCATCTTTCAACATGGCGTAAGAATTCATGGCCGAGTCCGACTCCTTCCGAGGCTCCTTCAATAAGCCCGGGAATATCAGCTATAACGTAAGAGCCGCCGTCATCTTTTTTTACAACACCCAAATTTGGAACAAGCGTTGTGAACGGATAATCCGCAATTTTAGGCTTTGCAGAACTTACAGCACTGATAAAAGTAGATTTTCCGGCATTTGGCATTCCAAGCAGTCCTACATCTGCAATAAGTTTTAATTCCAACTCCAAAATTCTTTCAATTCCGGGTTCACCAGGCTCACAAAACTGCGGTGCTCTTTTTTGTGCAGTTGCAAACCTTGCATTTCCTCGTCCTCCGCGGCCGCCTTTCGCAATAAGAACTGTTTGCTCATTTTCTGTAAAATCTGCAATAATTTTTCCGGTCTTTGTATCCCGAACCATTGTACCAAGCGGAACTTTTATATACAAATCCTTAGCACAAGCACCATGCATACCTTTAATTCCGCCATTCTCACCGGATTGGGCTTTAAAAACCGACTTTAATTTAAAGTCCAATAATGTCGACATATTTTCATCTGCAACAAAATATATATCACCGCCGCGTCCGCCGTCACCGCCTGCCGGACCGCCTTTATCCACGTATTTTTCCCGACGCCAGGCAACCATACCATTACCGCCATGTCCTGATATTATCCTAATCTTCGCTTTATCTAAAAATTTCATAATTAGTGTAATGTACCTTTCAAAATAAGATACTTACTATATTACAATGAATATAATTTTTATTTGATAAAACTGTAACAAATTGTAAACTTTTTAAAATCTATAATACCATAGCTAATATCATTAAAATCATTGCGCCGATTTCCATTGCCGTAGACATTCTCTGGCTGAATTTGTAGGAATCGTATCTTGAGGAAGATTTTTGGGCTTTGTTTGCGCTATTTAGGCGCTTAATTCTGCTTGTTGTATCGTCTTCCGCAAATGATGTACCGAATGTTTCATATTCAAGCTGTGCAAGTTCGTCGCTTAAGTTTGTACTGCTTTGTGGAACAGCAGCTCCGCCTGTCATATCGCCGTAGTTTACATAAGGGCGGGAATAATTTCTCTGACCGAACGGCATTCCAAATCTATTGCCGCCTAAACCTGTTAAATCAGATGAAGATAGTGCATTATCGTCATAGTATCTGCTTCCCGGGATGTAGACAGAATCATCTTGCTTTTCCTGAGCTAATCTATCCGGCATAACTTCGGCTTTAATTCTGTCCATTCTTGTAGAGTAATCCTCTACATCATAAATTTTCCCGAAAAGTTTTCGCTCGATTGCAACAATACGCGAGTGAAAATCACGGTTCTTATATGTTTGGTTAAAGATTTTTTGCTCGATTTCATCTACTACCGGATAATTTACGGAACTATCTTCTGCAAGTTTTTCTTCTTCTGCGAAAGTATCTTCAACCGGCGGTATTTCAAGTCCTATTACGTCTGCGGATATATCTGCTGAAAGTTTTTTTATTCTCTTATTCAAATCCCCCGCAGAGGCTTGACCGTAAATTGTTTTTTCAAGCCTTGCAGCACGATTT
>CALVEE010000097.1 GCA_944326495.1 Candidatus Gastranaerophilales bacterium
GTGAATAAATTTTATATAATTTACCCTAAAAAGCGCACCTATAAATCAATTTAGCGAGTGTAAAATTTACACTCGCTATAAAAGCTTTATAAATTCTTTATATTATTGGTTATATTTTCATCTCTGAAAAATTCCTATATGTCTATATTTAATTACAAGTATTCCAGCTTAATGTAACAGAACATGTATTGTGTTACATAGAGTGTAACTTAATTAAGGAGCTCCCTCCCTTATGAGGGAGGGCTGGGGTGGGTGCTGATAGTGGAGTTCAGTAGCTTAGAGTTTTAGGAGTTTAGGAGAAGCTAAAATTTTATGAATTTAATGAATATTTTTACATTCTGCCCCCTCACCGCATCCGTAGTTTTCGACGCAGTCTCAAACACGGCTGCTCCTCTCCCGCGGGGCGAGGGTCAAAAAGCTTGTTATAAGTGAGTTGCATCCCCTCTCCCCTTGTGGGAGAGGGCTAGGGTGAGGGGTTGTTTTGTAACAATTTTTTAACTAAAGAAGTAAAGAAAGCAATTTATTTCATACAAAATACTTTATATCAACGTAACACAATACACATTGTGTTACGTTGTGTTGAGAAAATTATCTTGAAATCGTTATGATGAGTGTAATACAATCTGAAAATATCTATTATTACATTCTAACTATTTATCTAATTAAGCTCCCTGTTTTTCAAAAGCTTCTTTAAAAATATTTGTATCAAATTCAAATTTGATTTCTCCATTTTCTGCAGCTAAAGTTTGCTCATTGTCTGATGCAGTTTCGTTATTTGCATATGCAGCCCAAGGAGTTGCCTCAGTAGAAGTATTGCTTTCTGAGGATTTAGAACCTTCACTCCAAGGAGTTTCTAATGTTAATCCTGTTTTTGATTGATATTCAGCAATTGCTTCTTCAAACTGTGCGTTAGCATCAGCAACAGCTGCCCAAGAGCCTGTTGCAGTAATTACAGGTTCTAATTCAGCTCCATATTGACCAACCAAAGCTGTAAAGTTATTGCCGACTTCACCTACAGAATTTACAAAGTTAGCAATCTTATTTAAATCACCGCCCATTTCTCCGATTGATTTAGTTAAAGCAGAAATGTTCTTAACAGCACCTTGTATACGGGTTCCGCCAGCTGCAGTTTGATCTGAACCTATTCTGACAAGTTTCTGACCGACAGCACTTGTGAATATATTAGAGTTTGCTGCACTGCCCATTGCGGTTGCTTCTGCACCTACTGCTTCGTTTGCAGCACCGGTTACGCTGCTGGTTGTATTTGTTACACCTTGAACTCCGCCTTCCTGCATATAACCTTGAAGAGCTTGAATACCATTAGTAATTTGAGCTACTGACTCTTCAATTAAGCCTGAAACGTTATTAGAAGCAGTTTCAACAACGCCATTTTGAACTTCTATTTCTTGCTGAACTTCGCCGATTGATTCAACCAAACCATTAATTGTAGATGCGGCTTCTAACAAAGCCTGTAAAGCGGCTTCTTTAGCTTCCGGAGAAGATACGCCATCGTTCAAAATCTGTTTGTTTTCTTCTATAATTTCAAGCTGCTCTTCTAACTGTTCTTGAGCTTCTGCAATCTGGCCTTTGTCGCCGCCTAATTCCTGAATCTTTTCCATTGCTTGACTTATGCTTGTTGTATTATCAGCAATGTTTGCGACAATCTCATTAACTTTGGACTGAGTATTTTGTGAAGTTTCATCAGCTTTTTTATCTAACTCACCGGCTTTTTTATCATTTTGCTTAACTTCTCTAGTTGCTTTAGAGTTCTCATTTGTTCCCAAACTCATCAGCATGCCCAAAAGATTTTCTACTATATTTGTAATGGCTTGAGCTTTTTGAGTATCGTTACCATTAACAGCAGTCTGGCCATCTTCTACCAAACCCCATACGCTGTTAACATAATTATTGCCGCTGCCAAAAGAAGCACTATTAGAACCATTCGCAGAACCTAACTGGCTCATTGCCTGGTTTAAAGTTGATTGAATTTGTGTTAAATCGAAATTCGGTGCCATCTTACGTCTTCCTATAATACCATCTTGTATATATAAAGTATTTAAAATATACCTAATTTCACAATTTATTTATTTTGTTACAAAACTTAATATTTTAAACTCTATTAAAAAAGTAGCCACCGAGCTTATAGACACACTAAGCAGGATATTGTACAAAGATAATAGTATAGGTTATTTAAGGTATTATGAAAAAGAGGATGTTGGATATCTATGGAAAATTTTACCGAGCGTGAACTAGAAGTTTTATTTTTGCTTTTAAAAGGCTTAAATAATAAGGAAATTTCAAAACAATTATTTATTTCTAATCACACAACAAAAGCTCATGTAGCCTCGATTTATAAAAAACTAGGAGTTGGAAACAGAGTTCAGGCTGCAATCAAGTGCATGAAACTTGGTGCTGAGAAATATTTTGATATAAAACAAATTTTGGATACACAGGTATAAAAAAAATGGGCGGAGCAAATATATTTGCTCCGCCCATTTTCGTGTTATTCAACTATTAATTTAGCTTTGTCCTCTTCAGTTACACCTTTGATGGTAAGATTAATTCTTCCTTTATCATCAATTTTAATAACTTTGACAATAACCTCATCGCCGATGTTAACATGCGGTTCTATTGTTTCAATTCTTTCCTGACAAATTTGAGAGATATGAACCATACCGTCTTTGCCGCCGCCAAGTTCAACGAAAGCACCAATCGGAATAATTCTGACAACTTTTCCCTTTATAACCATTCCGACTTCCGGTTTGAAGGTCAAATCTTTTATCATCTTTTTAGCGATTGCTGCGCCTTCCTGATCATTAGAAGTAATTGTAACTACACCGCTGTCTTGAATATCGATTTCAGCTCCTGATGCTTCAATAATAGCTCTGATTTGTTTTCCGCCAGGTCCGATAACCGTTCCAATATCCTCAACCGGAATAGTCATTGTTGTAATACTTGGAGCGTATGGGGACAGATGATCTGCCGGTTTGGTAATAACTTTTCTCATCTC
>CALVEE010000098.1 GCA_944326495.1 Candidatus Gastranaerophilales bacterium
CCTCCGTCTTTATATTTTTTTGTACGGGTAAATTATTCCCTGTACCCTTGAAAGATTTATCCTACGCGGTTTTTAAACCTTGTTTCAAAATCAGGTACAAGAATATACTACAACATTTTCAGATTTAACCTAAGAATTGTAACGAGTTTTTTACATCTAAACCTAGAGGTCTTTATTTATGATATTTTTAAATAGAAGGGAGTAAACATTTATGAAAGCAATTGTTTTTGATAAAGAATTAAAATTAGATAAAAATTACCCGAAACCCGTTCCGCAAGAAGGCGAAGCTCTAATAAGAGTCACACTTGCCGGAATTTGTAATACGGACTATGAAATCACCAAGGGGTATATGGGATATGTAGGAATTTTGGGACATGAATTTGTCGGCGTGGTTGAAGAAGTAAACGGCGATGACAAGTCACTTATCGGGAAACGAGTTGTTGCAGAAATAAGCTACGGATGCAATGCCCCTGATTGCGAATGGTGCGCAAAGAAAAATTACCGCCATTGCCCCAATAGACACACGCTGGGGATTTGGCGCAAAGACGGCTGCTTTGCAGAATATATGACAATGCCTGTGAATGTATTGTTTGAAGTTCCTGATAATGTACCTGATGAGCAGGCAGTTTTTGTAGAGCCGCTTGCTGCAGCGTGCGAAATTACCGAACAATTACATATAGAGCCTACTGCAAAAGTTCTTGTTCTGGGTGACGGAAAATTAGGCTTAACAACAGCTTTAACTCTCCACGCTCAAAACTTTGATGTAGTTCTTGTTGGGAAACATCAAAACAAACTTGATATTGCAAAAGTCCAGGGAGTAAAAACACAACTGTTAAATGAATTTACCCCTGAAAAAATATATGATGTTGTTGTTGAAGCTACAGGCACAGCATCAGGTTTTGAAACTTCAATGTCATTAACCAAACCGCGAGGGGTTCTGGTTCTAAAAAGTACTGTTGCAACTGGTAAAGAATTAAATCTGGCTCCGATTGTAATAGATGAGATTACCGTTTTAGGCTCCCGCTGCGGGCAGTTTGCGCCGGCTTTAAGGCTATTAAAGAATAACAGAATAGATTTTAAACCGTTCATTACAAAAACTTACTCAATAGACGACGCCCTTGAAGCCTTTGAAGCAAACAAGGCAAAAGACAGCATAAAGATATTAATTAAGATGTAGAATATAATAACGCCCCGTTTAATTAAACGGGGCGTTATTAAAATAAAATTAAGTTTTCAAAACACAGTCTGAACTAGTTATTACATAAAAGAGTCTGCAAGTTCGTGGATTTTTCGCACAACTTCGTCCTTAAATCCGTCCTTATTCATATATTCCAATATCTTATCCCGTTTTCCACTGATAAGCATTGATGAAGCATCGATATTCATAAACGGATGTAGTACCGACACTAGCAAAAGCGCATTACCGTCTATATTTTCGTCTCGCTCTACAGAAAGAGAAACAGCTTTTGCGCAAAGCTTTTCATCTGGGTTAACAAAATCTTCTGCAAAATTCCTAAAATACCCTGTATCGGGGACCTCTCGCTCTATACGGGCTTTCATCCTTGCAACAACTTTATCCAGTTCTTGTGAAAATTTCATATTCGTAATTCCTTTAGGAACCATTCTTACATTCTTATTATTAATCTTTATTATATCGTATTTTACCATACCGTATCCCTATCAAGCAACTTCTTCAAAATGCGGTTTGAAACCCTCTTTTAGCTTTCCAAGCCTTGCTTCATTTGCATCATACAATTTTTTCATACTTTCTTCCGAAAGTATTTTATCAAACTTATGCGGAAGCCTAGGTTTCACAGCAGGAAGCCCTAGTTCCAGACGATTATAATAATTATAACATCTTTCCAAATATTTGTTATATTCTTCATATTCAGCCGGTTTCAGTTTTAAAATTGCAGATTTAAAATTATTGAATATAGGACCAAGAGTATTTTTATTCTGCCTTAAATCATATGCAATATGTTCGTATTCACCTATCATATTTGTATATCTGCCTCTGAATTGAATTTCACCAAGAGTTCCATCATTGTGGATAACATTCATTTGTGCAGTCCTGTAACCCGAAGGCTTAATTGCAAATTCTTTCAACTCATCTTTCGTATAACCGGCAGATGGAAATTTTGTATAATCAGCTAAATCAGGTCTTGAATGAATAATTACTTTTCCGCCCGTCACTTTCCGCAAGGCTTGAATCTGCCTCGAACTAAACTCCGGCAAACCGCTTGCACCTCTGTAATTATTAATCAAAGTAACTTCCAATGGTTCAATTTTTTCAGTCTGCAAACGTTTAATCAAATCATCAGAAAGCAGACCCTGCGCTTTTATCTGCTCGATACTAAGCCCCTCCTTTATCATTCTATTCTTTATAATAGATAAACTCAAATTATCAACAACCTGTTTTGAACGTTTTTCAATCAGCGGCTGCGCAAATTTCTCAAACAATGGAAATGCTTCCATCTCTTCTGCCTGTGTCATTTTTTGCTGATAAATATACTTTTCCAATAAAACCTTTTGTTTTTTTGATAAAGGTTCATTGTTAATCCGTAGATTCTCAATCATACCTTTAATCTGTTTTTTATCCAGTTTATCAAGCGATTTTGTTATCACTCTTGAACCAATACCATCAAGGACAAATGCTTTTGCACTCTCAAAAGAATTTACTTCTCCGCTTTTAACACCTCTTAGTATTTTAGGTTCAATGGAAACAGGGCCTTTTGCTCTGTTCTGAATCTTATCTACCGATTTTAAATTGCCAAATATAGTCTTAATCTGAGATTGAGCCTTTGGGAAATGCTTTTCTAAATCATTGCTTATCTGGATTGAAGCTGTCCCTAAATCCGCAAAAAAATCCATAGGTACAATACCATCTTTTACTCTCCCAGCACAAAGCAAACTCTTTTCACCCGCCAGCAATTTTGAATAGTTAACAAGTAATCCAACTTCCGGCTTTTGAATAAAACGTTTAAATATAATTCCCGCAGATACCATTATAACTCCTTATTAATAGTCCCCTATATATTAATAAAGTTATTTTTAATCGCAAAATTGCCTTTTTATTAATTTATGTAAACAAAGAGTTAACCAATCTCTATACAAAAAATGCGGCGGACTTTTTT
>CALVEE010000099.1 GCA_944326495.1 Candidatus Gastranaerophilales bacterium
TATAACAAGCTGTTCATTATATATATCATAAAGAGCTTCGTCTACAACTTCGTTTTTCAGCAAATTATTTTTTTGAATTCTTATCTTATCATATTTAGAAAGTCTTTCATCATAAGCCGGATATATCTGCGATATAGCTCTATCAAGCCAGTCTCTCCTGTCCTGCGGAGTTCCGCGCAGGAGAAGCAGGTCTTTTGTTGAAAATAGCACAGTTTTTAATACAAGCTTAAAATCCTTTGTATTAGATTTAACCTTATTTATTTTTGTTTCCCGCTTTTTTTCCGTATTATAAGAAAAATCAAGCTCTATATCCGTACTATTTTTTTCTAAAAGAGCGCTGATTTCAAACCTGTCTTTTCCGAATTGTATTAAATCCGAAACCACAGATGTCCTCGGGGTTTTTAAGCCGGATAGAAAATAAATACTCTCTAAGATATTAGTTTTACCTTGAGCGTTTTTACCGATAATCAGAGTCTTTAAACACTCAAAATCAAGTGTTATATCGGTACAATTCCTGTAATCCTTAAGCGACAGCTTTAATATCCTCATAAGATAAGTATATCACAATTTATTATTTTACACTCAATAGAAATCGACTTACCGGCTATCAGGGGTAGGGTTATGAAAATTTTTACAATCCATTATCTTATAGTTAACAAAATAAGAGAGGTAATCATTATGAAACAAATAATCCCCGAAAAAAGTTCTGAAAAAGTTGCAAAATTTCTAAAAAAGAATTCACTTCACAAACGTGATTTTGCAGAAATGATTGGTGTAACTCTTTCTTACGTTTATAATCTCATTGATGAAACAGTTCCATTTTCAACCAGAGGTACTACAATTGAAAGAATTGCAACTGTTATGGATATCTCACCGGAAGAGTTCTCTGAATACAGAATTCCACAAGAACCAATTTTGATTGATGAAGCAGTCGAAACATTAAAAGATTATATTAAAGAAAATAAACTTAGCGTAGTTTCCTTCTTAAAAGCTTTTCCAAGAAAAAAACGTATTGATATAGTAGATATTCTGCGCGGCGCGCTTCCTATTCCTATAGATTATAAAGAACTTAAACTTATCGGCAAAACCCTCAACATGCCTGAGGACGAGGTTTATATGATGTGGGAAAACAGAGTAAAACAGGTGCTTGAATCCGCCGGAATGAATATTTACTCTAATTCAGCACTTATAAACTCAATGTTTGAATGCGCAAGAAAATATCTTGATACAAATCTTAATAAATAAAGCAATTATTCAAAAATTAAAAACTTTATATATATAAGGTTAGAAAAAGGTTGTAGAAAATTTAAATCCGGTTAAATTAAACCGGATTTTCTTTTGATAATTCTTCTCTTATGCAGTCTGCTGCCTCTTTTGCGGAGAATTTATCAGAAAGCTTCTCCCTTACATGTCCGAGTTTTTCAATCATTTCTGCACGATATTTTTTATCATATAAAAGTTTTTCAGTATTATAACATATGCTCTCTATATTAAATTTATGCTGAATAAGTTCGGGAACAATATCATCTCCCGTTATAATATTCGGCAAAGACACATTCTTTATGCATCTTACAAGCATATATAAAATATAAAGAATCCAAGGCCCTTTATATCCTATTATCATCGGAACCTGATATAAAGCAGCCTCCAAAGCCACAGTGCCGGAAGCCAGAATGAGAGAGTCGGAAACACTTAAAAGAGCCTGATTTTCACCTCTTATCACCTTAAAATCAGTATTTTTTATATACTTATCAAAAATGTCATCACTCAAATTCAGCGCATGAGAAATACAGAACTGCAATTCCGGATGAAGTTTTTGAAGCCGCTTTGCTGATTTTATAAAAGTATCAGCCAAAAAATATAGTTCTATAGGTCTTGACCCGGGAAAAATTGAAACCAGAGGGCGGTTTAAATCCAGCCCGTGTTTTTCAAAAAACTCTTTTCTGTCGGCTTTTTCAGGAAGCTGTTTTACAAGCGGATGCCCGCAATAATGCACGTCTATTCCATACTCCTTATACATCCCAACTTCGAACGGGAAAATACAAAGCACCTTATCGACATATTTTTTTATACCCTTAATTCTCCATTTTCTGCTTGCCCACACCTGAGGAGGAATATAATGAAAAACCTTTATTCCGTGTCCTTTTAAGCGCTTGGCTACTCTTAAATTAAAAGTGCCGTAATCAATTAATAAAACCAAATCCGGCTTATAATCATTCAATAAATATTCACAAACACGTTTTTCTAAGTTCAAATGCTCATACGCCATTTTAAAATTAAACCCGAACCCCGCCATTTTAGAATGGTCGCAAAAAAGCTTTGCTCCGGCTTTTTTTAGATTATCTCCGCCGATAGCTTCTGCCTCAATATCAGGCATTTCTTGTTTTAGAAATTCCAAAACTTTTCCGCCATGTATATCACCGGAATATTCGCCTGTTATAATAAAAATCTTCTTCATACACTAAACTGCCATTACAACAATATTATGCTTATTAGCATATTTAATAACTTCTTCCCTGTCAACAATAATAGTCTCTCCGGCCTCAACCGCAATCAGGTCGGCTTTATATTTTCTCATTGTCTTCAAAGTCTTAAGCCCGATTGCCGGAATATCAAACCGCTTATCCTGCGACGGTTTTGCAACCTTGATTACGCGTGAATTCTTTTTAGCTATTTTACAGCCGCGCTTTATACAGTTATCAGTACCTTCAATTGCCTCAACCGCCATAATCATCTTGTCTTTTATAACAACCGACTGTCCTACATCTAATTTGCCAGTCTCTTTTGCAAGCCAATAACCATAATTGACATCCTCAATCTGCTCCGGAGTCGGTTTTACAGTTCCCAGCACACCTGATGGTATCATTAAATTTTTAATAAATAATGTCTGATCCAGAATTGTTATGCCGATATTCTCCAATTCCTCAATAATCATAAGCATAACCTTATCATCATTAAGCCTGATTGCCTTTTTAATAAAATCCAGAGCTCTTGCATCAAACTTAGGGCGTTTTAAAAGAATTGTCTTGCTTACCTTGCCTAAAAATGTAATCTGCTTAATACCTTCTGCCTTAAGAGTATCTTCAATTTTCTGAACCTCGCCGGGGCAGAATGAATAAACTTTAGTACAGTATTTTTTTAACTGTGCATAATTATCATTTGATAAAGATATCGCAACAACATCAAATCCGTTTTCTTTGGCATACTGCGCCATTTTAACAGGTAATAGACCGTCACCTGCGATTAAACCCTGTTTCTGCTCTAGTGCAACTGACATTATAAAAAATAACCTCCAACTTTTTATGATTATAATACAATAAACAAATCTATTTTAAAAATGTACTCTTAATAAAACTTTAGACATTTGAACAGCTGGATATTCAAAACAAAGGATATTAAACCCCGTTGTCAAAAATAAAATAAGGTAGGGTGGGTAAAGCCTTTTCAAATATGGAATTTCAAATTATTTTGTTTTTTTTTTTTTGCGTGCCCACCAAAAACTTAAATTAAAAATTAATTGGTGGGCACGCCATGCAAAGTCAAATACACTTGTTTGCAATTTTATATAGCTTTGCCCACCCTACTATACTAATAATACTATAAACAAACTTTTTTCAATATAATTTTTGTAATAATATATAAATATGAATTTAGATGCCGCAATAGATAGCTTACTTTCACCAATTGCAGACAAAGTTTCGGGATTTATTTTTTCCTATGTAACAATAGGAGGGGTAAAAGTCGAGTTTCTTGTTGCTTTGCTAATCTCTGCAGCGCTGTTTTTTACCTTCAGAACAGGTTTTATCGGATTTTGGGGATTTAAACACGCGCTTAAACTTATAACTAACCGTTATAAACACAATAATCCAACAGGGTTTCAGAGAAAGAAGAAAGGGGAATTATCCTCTTTTCAAGCTCTTAGCGCAACAATTTCCGCATCAGCAGGAATAGGTAATGTTGCAGGCTCTGCTGCTGCCGTATCAATAGGCGGTCCGGGAGTAATATTCTGGATGATTATTGCGGGATTATTTTCTATGGCATTAAAATTCTCAGAAGTTCTCTTAGGAGTTAAGTTTAGAAAAACTAATCCTGACGGCACAACTTCCGGAGGACCGATGTATTATATTCCGGTCGCGTTCAGGGGCAATACAGCCGGAATATGGCTCTCTAAAATTTATGCAGTATGCTGTATTTTTGCAAATAATGGGTGGATACTTGGCTTAATCGTTGCTGTAATAACCTGGTTTACAATAATCGGCGGAATAAAAGCTATAGGAAAATTCACATCAAAGGTAACACCTGTGATGTGTTCATTATATGTATTAAGCGCATTTTTAGTCTGTCTGGTAAATATTCATCACCTTCCGGAAACAATTGTTCTTATAATAAAAGAGGCTTTTTCACCAAAGGCCATGACCGGCGGAGCGTTTGCCTGTATGTTATGGGGTTTCAGACGGGCAATGTTTGCAAATGAATCCGGTTTAGGAACTGCGCCGATTGCTTTTTCAGCCGTTAATACCAATAAGCCTGTCGCGCAGGCATTTGTTTCTATGCTCCAGCCGTTTGTAGATACGGTTATTGTAGGTGTTGCAACAGCTTTTGTGATAGTTGTCTCTAAAGCCTATCTTACAGTAGACGGTATTGCGGGGATTGAACTTACTTCAAAAGCCTTTGCGACAATTTGTCCGGCTTATCCCATATTATTAACCATTATGGCAAGTTGTTTTGTCCTGTCAACAATGCTTTGCGGCTCATACTACGGACTTAAAGCCTGGGGATTTTTGTTCGGGGACGGAAAAATAAAAACCAGAATTTTTCAAGCTCTTTATTGTTTATGCATTATTGCCGGTTCGGCAATGAATTTTAAAAGTATAATTAACCTGTCGGATGCTGTAACACTTTTCCTTGCTGTCCCAAATCTTATAGCAGTTTTTGCTTTATCCAATGTCGTAATCAAAGAGCTCAAACGCTATTGCGAACGATACAATATAGGCCAAAATATTACTAATTATTTAAGATAAGCTAAAGTGACAAAATTCATAGTAATTTTAAGCTTTCATGTTTTAGAAATTATAATTTTTTGTCACACCCGGATAAAATCCGCAAACAGAGCTCCTCTCCTTACAGGAGAGGAGCAGCCGTGTTTGAGGCGGGAGCCGAAAACTACGGATGCGGTGAGGGGGCAATTTTATCCTGTAGAAAAAAGTAAAAAATTTCAGTCATTCAGAGGATTTCTTTTAAAAGATGTTAAAGAAAATAAAATACCGGACGAAATAAATAACATAAACATTATTTTGGTTCGGAGAGAATATGACAAATACCCCGGTTATTGCAATTGAAACTAGTGAAGCTGCTCGTTTGCTTGAAGAGGCAAGAGCTGCTCACGAACAATTTTTAATAAAACAACAAGATGCGGATTTAGAAAAAGCCGTTAGCTTTTATATAGATGCGATTAAACTAAATCCGGGTTTGGCTGAATCCTATTACAGATTAGCAAGTCTGTTGTTAATAAAAGGTCAGATTACGGTTGAAGGTGCTCTTGAACAGTGTAAAACTGCTATTACGCTTGAACCGGAAAATGTAAATGCACATATTTATTCAGGTTATTTTCAGAGTCTTAACGGGAATTATGAAGAAGCTGAAAAAGAATTCAGGCTTGCTGTTCAAAATGCCGGTAAGAATTCTGCACGACCGAGGCTGTTTTTGTCGAAAGTTCTGTTTTCAAGAATTAAAAATGAACATTCATCCGTAAAAGATGTTATGAATTTTCTGTACTACTTTTTGTCAGGGAGCATGATGATTATGTGGGACTGCCCTTCATTGAAAATGTTTTGTAAATTTTTAGCAAACGACTTTTCTGTATTTTCATATAAGACTTTAGGCGAAGCTTTTGAGAAAATGAAGCTTTTCCCTTCGGCCTTAGAAGCTTATTCTAAAGGTTTAGAAAAGACTTCTCAAGGAAACCTTTTTTATCAGAAAATGGGTGATTTATCTTTAGAATGCAATGATATTGAAGCAAGCCTTGAATGCTACAAAAAGGCTTATGAAATTAATCCGAATGACAGAGATGTTTTGATTAAGCTCGCAACTATAAATCAGACTTATTACCCTGAAAATGTTGATATTACAATTGATTATTATAATTCACTGCTTGAATTCGGTATTGATTTAGATAAAATTTACTACGAATTAGGACATCTATACTTAAACAAATCAGATAAAATTCATGCAGTAACGGCGTTTAAATTAGCGCAGGAATTAAACCCTGAAAATCCATACTATAACAACTCTCTTGCTTATGCTTATATTAAAGCCGAACTTTATGACGATGCGATTGAGTATTATCAGCTTGCAATAAAACTTAATCCTGATGCTGAGTGGACTTCTATTGTATGTCATGCTCTCGGCGCAATTTATGCGGAAGTTAAGAATAATTTTGATGCGGCAGAAGCTACATTTAATGCAGGAATGGTTTTAGACCCTAAAAACGTTGATATTCAGCTTTCTTTGGGTGATTTATATATGGCTCAGGGAGATTTGGATAAGGCTATTAAGACTTATTGTGATGCGATTGCTGTTGAACCTGATAATTATTTAACTTATGCAAAAACGGGTTTAGCACTTTGGGAAAAGGATTATCTTGAGGAGTCAATAGTAGCATTCCATAAATCCATTGAATTAAATCCTGAATTTGAAATAGCTCAAAATAATCTTGGAGTTGTCTATTTAGATGGAATGGGCGACCCTAAGGAATCGGTCGAGTATTTTAAAAATGCTATAAATATTAACCCGAATTATACACTTGCGTATTTCAATCTGGCTCGTGCTTATCAAGCTATTGGAGATAAACCTCTTGCAGCTGAATACTACCAAATGACTCTGGATTTGAATAAAATTACAGAGGAGCTTGAAGAAAAAGATGTTCGCCAAAGGTTATATGATTTATTTGAATAAACTGCTATAAGTTATTGTGTGCTTCTTCAACAGTCATAGCTATGTTAATAGAGGCTTCTTCTCCGGCAGTAGAAAACCATATTAAGTATTCAATATTTCCGGCAGGGCCCTTAATTGAAGAATACGTTAAATCTTTGATTATATAGTTCAGTTCTTTGATGCAGGATGTTACATTTTTAATAACCTGTATATGTGTATTTTTATCCCTTACAACTCCGCCTTTTTCAACGAGATTTTTACCGGCTTCAAATTGCGGCTTAATGAGACAAATCATTTCATGGAAATTTGGATTGAGGAGTTTTTTTAGATTAGGCAGAACCTTTTCCAGCGAGATAAATGATAAGTCAGAAACCAGTAAATCGGCAGGAATATCAGTTTCCGAATAAATATCTTCATATGAACAAGTTTTTAGATTAGTTTTTTCGATTACCTTAACTTTTTCAGAGTTTCTTATTTTCCAATCAAGCTGGCCGTATCCTACATCTACGGCATAAACATATTTAGCTCCTCTTTGCAGCAGGCAGTCTGTAAACCCGCCGGTAGAGGCTCCTGCATCGAAACAAATTCTGTCTCTGACATCAATATTAAATGTATCGAGTGCCTTTTGGAGTTTAAAACCGCCGCGGGAGACATAAGGCATTGATTTTATTTTAAAATCATACTCTTTTTCGGGATTAAGCTGATAGCCGGCTTTTGTTATGACTTCTGTTCCAATCATGACATTTCCTGCGAGAATTGCCGCTGATGCCTTGCTTTTGTTCTCAAAATAACCTAAATCGACTAAGATTTTATCTAATCTTTCTTTTTTCAAATCCCAAAAAACCTTTCTGCATTTTCTGTAGTAATATCAATTAACTCTTCAACCGGCATTTCTCTTAGCTTTGCGATTTCTTCTGCAACATACCTGACAAAAGCGGGCGTATTAGGTTTTCCTCTGAACGGAACCGGAGTCAGGTATGGCGAATCGGTTTCAAGAAGTAGCTTATCCAGAGGAACTTCTCTTGCGACATCTTTCATTTTTACTGCGTTTTTGAATGTAACAACGCCTCCGAGTGCAATATACCAGCCAGCTTTTGTACATTCTTTCATAAATTCCGGACTGCCTGAAAAACAGTGAAAAAGTACGGAGGAATTTTTATTATTCTCTTTTAGAATATCAAAACAGTCTTTGTGAGCTTCTCTGTCGTGTACGACAATCGGCAGGTTTAGTTTATTTGCAAGTCTGATTTGTTTTGCAAAAACCTCCTGTTGTAATTCTTTAAAGGATTTATCCCAATAATAATCAAGCCCGATTTCTCCTATAGCTACAATATTTTTAGAATTATCTGCAATATATTGTTCTGTTTCTTCTGAATAGGTTTTGGCTTCAGAGGGGTAAATACCAAGCATTGCATAGATGTTTTCATATTTATTCGCAAGTTCAAGTATTTTATTAAAAGTTCCAGCTTCGCAAGCCGGATTTATAACTTTTTTTACTCCGTATTGCTGCATTTTATCAAGAGTTTCTTCTATCGGCTCTTCCAGCATATCAATATGAGCATGTGTATCGATTAAGTAGTCCTTCATATTAGAAATTATAACACGCTAATAGCATATTAATGAATATTCGCATTTGCAATCCTGCTTTTTTTCAGGCACTTCTTCGCTGTTAATTTTTTGAACTGCGGAGATAAGTTTTTGATTATATTCAGCTTCAAGCTCCGGTGTAAATGTTATTTTAACTTCTTCTCTGTTTTTTAAATCAAGATATACAAAGATTATATTATTTGTTTTAAAAAATTCTTTTACTGCAAGAATATAAATAATTGTCTGAAAATCATACGCTGGATTTTTAGGCGCACTGCCTGTTTTGTAATCTAATATATAGTAATATTCTCCGTCTTTAACAAGAGCATCTAACCGTCCGGAGAAGAAATGCTCTCCGATTTTTACAGCGAGGTTATACTCTGTATTTATAACTTTAAACCCGAAATACCTGCTACCTTTAAGATATTCCCAAACTTCCCGCTCTTTCAGGGTTAAGGTATTTTCTAACAATTCAATGTTCTCGCCTCTTAAATAATAAGAGGCAAGAGCATGAATATTTTTACCGAATTCAAATATATCATCATTAACAGGCATTTGAATATTTTTTACATACTTTAAATAAAACTTCCTAGGACATATTTGATACGTCTTAAGCATATTAGGTGAAAATGTCTGAAACATTTTAGCCCTCTAAATAAGTAAAATCAGGATTATTTTTGAGCTTTTCTTCAATCTCTTCAAAAGTTGCTAAGCCTTCTGTAGCTCCAAATTCTGAAACAACGCAGGAAGAGTTAACAGAAGCGTACATCAGAGAAAGTCCGACATTAAGCCTTGTTTTTCCGAGTGCTGCACAGAAGGTTGACGCAAACGCATCGCCGGCACCGAGAGTCGATACAACGGGAGCAGGGAAGGTCGGACAATAGTAGAATTTTTTGCCGTCATAAGCATAAGCTCCTCTTCCGCCGTCAGTAATTACTATTATCTGGTAATCCATGACTTTTAAAGTAGTAAGCATTTTCTTTATATCAGTATGTATTAGTTCATGTGAGAATTTTTCAGTTTTGCTGTCAGGCCTTACTACAATTCCGGTTGCCATAGTAGCTTCTTCTTTGTTCATAACAACTATATGAGCAGATTTAAGAATAGTCTTTATATGCTCAAACCCCCTTTTTAAGCTGGTAGTACCCGCATTAAAACATATTTTGGTACCATGCTTATGAGCATACTCGACAATCGGTTCAATAACTTTGTTTGATTCTCCGTTTAGGGGGGCAACATACATAAAGTCAGCTTCTTTTATGGCATCATAATTAATTTCATCTTCTCTTATCTGCGCATTTGCTCCTCTATGTGCAAGAACAGTCCTATCCCCCTGAAAACTTACAAGAATAATAGAAAAACCAGTTGATGTATCTTTTTTCTGTATTATATTATCCAGATTTACTTTTTTGTTTTTAAAAGAAGCTAAAATTCCATCAGAATAAACATCTTTACCTATTTTAAATATTGCAGAAGTATCAAACCCTAAATTTGCAAAATTGCATGCGGTATTAATTCCGCCTCCGCCTACATTTGACGAAAAAGTTGATATATCAATTTTAGAACCATAAGGGTAGCTCATAAAATCAGAATTTTTAGTCTTTGAACATACAGAAACAATATTAGCTTCATCACACTCTACAAAGACATCCATAGTCGCGCTTCCTATTGTTAAAATCTTTGTCATAACTATCCTCCTATATGTTATTATTGTAATACAAATATCAATGTGTAAACAATTGTAAAAATATTGTTCCAGCATGGTGTATTTTTTATAGAGTTATTCTATAATGTTTGTATACAAGGGTATGTGAGAAATATATAAACGAGAGATTTTTTATTTACTCTTAGATTAGGGATTATACATAGTTTATGCGCATTAATCATAATGTGCGGAGTCGGAAAGGTTAGGGAATGGCTCTTACAATTAATACAAATTTGGCTTCATTAATAACTCAACAAAATTTGAGCTCTGCTACAACATCTTTAAATCAAGCGATTGAACGTATGTCTACAGGGTATAAGATCAATCACGCAAAAGACAATGCAGCAGGTTATTCAATTGCTTCAAATTGGAATGTTCAATTGAGCTCATTAGATGTTGCAACCGAAAATACAGCTATGGGAATTGATTTACTTACAACAGCAGAAGATAACTATGCGTTAATAACTTCCCATCTTCAACGTGTAAGAGATTTGACAGAGCAGGCTGCAAACGGTACTTACGGTACAGACTCGTTAGAAGCAATAGAGTCTGAAATTACAGCAAGATTAGAAGAAATTGACAGAATTGCGCAAAATGTAGATTATAATGGCATAAAATTAATGGATGGAACCCAAACGGAGGCTATAAATATGCAAGTTGGTATTGATGCAAAAGCCTCAAGCCAAATCACATTAGAAGCAACGCTGTTTGAGGCAGCTGATGTTAATGGCTTATTTACAGAAGATGCAGCTACTGTTGCCGGTAAATGTGCGGCAGCTGACACAGCAGCATCGCAATTAACTGAAATAGATGAAGCAATTGCTAAAATTTCAGACAGGGTAACTACTATTGGTGCTGCACAAAATCGTTTAGAGTCAGCTTCTACTGCACTTGGAGTGCAAATTGAAAATATAACATCTTCGCTTTCTACAATCAGAGATGCTGATGTAGCAGAAGAATCGTCAACGTATATTCAGGCACAAATTCTTCAACAGGCGGCTGCGACATTGCTTGCTACTGCAAACCAAACGCCAAGTATTGCGTTAAATTTGATATAAAAATTTTAATTAATTTGTTGTTGATTGGGATATGTACTTATATATGAGCTTGATTAATCAAGCTCTTTTTATTATCTGAATTACGATTGATAAAAAATCATGTTTTTGGTATCCTAAATAAGTAGATTAGAAAAAGAGGAGTTTTGTTTATGGATTTAATGAAGGGAAAGAAGGGCATAATCTTTGGTGTTTCAAATACACACGGTATTGCTTATGCTATTGCAAAACAATTGTTTGATGCCGGAGCTGATATTGCTTTTACTTATGCAGGCGAAGCTATGGAAAAAAGAGTTCGTCCGATTGCAGAGGGTATGAATGCTAAATTAATTATGAGCTGCGATGTAACAAAAGAAGATGAAGTTGAGGCTGTATTTAAAGAATGCGAAAAAATATACGGCAAGCTTGATTTTGTGGTTCACGCTGTTGCATTTGCTCCAAAAGAAGATTTGATGGGCAGATTTGTAGATACATCAAAACAAGGATGGGATATCGCATTAGGCGTAAGCGCATATTCTCTTGTTTCAATCTGCCGTCACGCTGAGCCTGTTATGAATGAAGGAAGTTCAATCTTTGCTCTGACTTACTTAGGTTCAGTACTTTCTGTTCCAAGCTATAATGTAATGGGTGTTGCAAAAGCAGCTTTAGAATCTGCAATGAGATTTTTAGCAGTAGATTTAGGTCCAAAAGGTATCAGAGTTAACTGCTTATCATCAGGCCCTGTTAAGACACTTGCTTCTATGGGTATTGCAGGATTTTCTAAAATGCTTAAGGCTGCTGTTATGAGAGCTCCGTTGAAGAAGAATGTTTCTTTAGATGATGTTGGAAGAGCCGGGTTGTATTTGGCTTCTGACCTTTCAAGCGGAACTACCGGCGAAGTAATCTATTGTGATTGCGGATGCCATTCGGCTTATGCTTCAGCAGAAGAAATGGATGTAATTTCTAAGGCTGAATAATGTTTTACTTTAGATAGGATTGTATATTATGAAAAAATTTTTAACAGCATTAATTCTTTTGGCCGCTGTAAGTATACAGAGTGCAATGGCGGTAACATTTGATGAAGCTATGTCGCAGAATAAACCGGTTGCCGTATTGATCTATGCTCCATGGGCTGAAGGGCAGGATACTATGCTTCAAGCTTTCAATAATATGGGTGCAAGATATGGCGAAGCTTATAATTTTGCAACTGTAAACATTGCTACAGAAGAGGCAAAATCTTTTAACCAGAGATTTTATATTTATCCAAACCTGCCGTATGTTCTTTTATTTAGAAGCGGAGGCAAGGTTTCAAGGTTCCTGAAAAAAGATTGTGTCTTAGATGAAGCTTGTTTTGCTGAAAGACTGGATATGTTTAACAATTAAATAAATTAAAAAAGCCGGGCTCTATTCAATCAGAGTCCGGCTTTTTTATGCAATTACAGATTATCAGGGTTTGTATAATCAATTCCGCCCACTGCTTTGTAGAGCGAAATCGTTGCTACAATATTATCTATTTTTGAGGTAATATTGCGCTGTTTTGTAATTAGAAGATTAACGTTTGATTGAAGCTCGTCGAGCTTAGAGGAGTCACCTATTGTAAACTGTTTTTCTGCAAGAATATGTTTTTCCCTCTCCAGCGAGAAATCCTCATCAGCTTTCTTTAAGTTGGCTTTTGCGGTTTTTGTCGCAACAAGGGCGTCATTAACTTCCTGAATAGAAGTCAGCACTGTTTTTTTATATTTTTCTACGGCTTTTTTGTATTCATATTTATTAATTCTGTATCTTGCAAGCTTTGCTCCGCCTGTAAATATATCCCAGCTTGGTGCAATTCCTATGTTTGACAGGAATGTTTCCGGCGCAAACATTCTGTTCCAGCGGTAAGCATTAAATCCTAAATTCCCGTAGAGAAAGAATTTCGGGAGGAAATCCCGTCTTGCGGTTTTTACATCAAGCCCTGCTTTCTGGGCATAATTTTCAGAACTGATTAAATCCGGACGGTATTTAATAATCGTAGTTGATAAAGCTTCCGGTGCTTCAGGATAAGATATTGTATCGAAAGAAGCATGTTCGATTTCTTTATCGGTATTAAGCCCTAAAAGAACAATAAGTTCATTGTTTAAGACTTTTTTATTTTCTATCATATTATTCAAATCCTGTTCAAATTTAACAAGAACCTGTTTTTGATTTAATAATTCATTAATAGGCGCAAGTCCAGCATTATACTTCTTTTCTGTCATATTCACAATTTGGGTTTGCAGAGAAATTATTTCTTTCAGTGTTTTTTCAAGTTCATCTGCTTTTATAAGATTATAATAATCAGCTGTAAACACTGATGTTATATAAATATAAGCTGCCCGTTCCTGTTGTTCGGTTATTTCTTTCTGCTTCTTTGCACTTTTTCTGTTTAAATAATTCTGCCCCCAGATATCGATTTCGTATGATGCACTCAACGGGAGCATGAATTCGTTTTGTGAATATTCAGGAATAATGACATTCCCGAATTCTGTCTGTGCTCCGCTTAGAACTCTCGATAAGCTTCCGTTAAATCCTGCCTGCGGAAGCTGGTTGGAGCCGATTAGGCGGACATTTTCCTCTGACTGTTTTGTTTTCAATGCCGCAATTTTTAAGTCATGGTTATTGTTATAAAGCGTTTGGAGATGGTTTAACAAGATTTCATCATGATAATTTTTCCACCAATCCAAATTCACATATGTAAGTTTATCCACGCTTTCCCTCGCATAAACAGGGAGTGAAATTAAAAATATTAAAATTGTAAAAAATTTTTTGATTGTCATATTTACACTTATCCTTCTTGTGTTATTATGATAACACAAAGGAATAATATGCAACAAGAAATTTTATTAAAACAAAAAATAGGGTTACGTATGTCGCGTGCCGGTCTGCTTTCAAAGCTTTTTGCAAATCAGGTTTTTGCAAAACAGGGGTATGATTTAAGACCTGAGCAGTTTACGGTTTTATACGCTCTAAAAGAAAATAACGGAATGTATTTAAGACAGTTAGCGGATATAACTTATAAAGACAGACCTAATATGACAAGAATTGTAACTATTCTTGAAACAAACGGTTATGTAACTTCCGAACTCGGAGCGGAAGGCAGACAGGTGAAGAAATTATATATAACGGATAAAGGACGAAAAGTCTGCGAGGAGCTTTTGCCGACTATTCTTCAAATCTGGAGTGATACGGTTGAAGGAATAGACGCTGGTGAAATCGACTCTTTCTTAAACACTTTAAACAAAATGGAAGAAAATATCAGAAAAAAGACAATAATTCAGGTATAGGTGATAATTATGGCAAAAAGGCATGAAGATAAACATGATAAAGAATTTATAAAAGAAGCAAAGAAAAGATTAAAAAAGAGACGCCCCGAATATAAAAAGAAAAGGGTTATAGTTCCGACAATAACAGCAATCATTCTTGTAATTTTGGGAATTGTTGCTGCTATACATTC
>CALVEE010000100.1 GCA_944326495.1 Candidatus Gastranaerophilales bacterium
CGGCGCGATTCGAACGCGCGACCCTCTGCTTAGAAGGCAGATGCTCTATCCAGCTGAGCTACGGACGCATATCTGAAATTATTTAATTTTGAATGAACTCCCGCTTTACTGCCGGTTCAATTTCTAAAATATCACAAAAAGCTTTTTTTGCAAGAGTTTTATTATTGTTTCATTAAATACTCAATCCAGCGGATTAAATCAGAAATTTCATAAGGCTTTGGCAGATATAAGTCCGCCCCGGCGTTTAATATCCGGCTCTTGTCGTGAGCTGATGCTGTTACAATTATTTTTGTATTAACAAAGTTAATATTGTTTTTTAATTCTGTACAGAATTCAAGTCCTTCAAAATTATCACCACTGTCAATAATCAATATCTGAGGCGGGGTCGCAGAGTCAGCATCAAGTTGTTCTACTACATCATACCCTTGAAGTTCTAATGTTGTCCGCAATAAAAGAGATAATGCCGAATCAGGTTCTTTTATAAAAATACTATTATTATTCTCTATCTGCTTTATTGAATTTTCACCGGATATTTTTATTCTATCTATTGCATAGTTAGAACCGTTAGGAATTTTTGCCATTTTTTTGATAAAAATCAATTTTTCTATCATTTCTTCCGGTATTTTTATCATATCATAATTATCTATTATGCCTCCAATTAGAATGGACACAAAATTAACCCGCATGCCGGCTTGTCTGTCGCCTTTCAGAAGCATATAACCTCTCTGGGCATCTTTAGGAGAATAAAATCTCGGGGCGACTGTATCAAATGCAAAAGTTAAAAATGCTGCTAGTTTTTCCGCACTATAGGGATTTGTTATTATTATAAAATTTGTTTCGTTAATTTGTCCGAAAAAGTCTGTATTCTCCAGAGCAGACTTAGTTATCGCACAAAAAGTTTGAACTATCTTATCTCCGGCAACTTCTGAATATACACTTTTATAATTTTCAAGATTTTCTATTCCTATAAGAAGAACGGCCTGTTTTGTATCAGAATTTAGAAGGCGCTTGAGGAATTTTTGCACATATTTTTTATTAGGTAAAAGCGTTTTATTATCAAGATTAGATTCTATATCGCGCCTCAAATGTGCTTTAATTCTTATTTTAAATTCATCTATATTAACCGGTTCACTCAAAAAATCATCAGCACCATTTTCCAGCACAAGAATTCTATCAGTACTTTCAGCAGATTTAGAAAGTGCTATTATTACAGGTCTTGTATTATAAGTCAAAGTTCTTATTTTTTTACAAAAATCTGCTAAGTTTTCATCTATACTATCTGAAACAATTATAACATCCGGATCTGTAGTCTGAATAAGGCGCAATGCGTCTTTTAAATTCCTTGAAATAACTGCTGCGGTTTCATTATCTTCAAGGCTTTTTTTATATTTTGTTGAAAGCTCTTTCCTTTTATCAATAATCAAGACATTTGAAAGCATTTTAAAGCATCCTCCTGATTATATAAAGGGAATTTTACTTCAAAGACTGTGCCGTTAGCAGAGCTTGAGAAAGAGATTTTTCCGTTCATTTTTTCTACAAGCTCTTTGGTAATATAAAGTCCAAGCCCATTACCTTGAGTTTTGCTGGTTAAATAGTTTTCGAGCCTGCTAAACTTCTTAAAGAGTTTGTCATAATCTTCTTCTTTTATTCCAACACCCTCATCCTGAACTTTTATGGAAATCATATCTTCAGCGATACTTGTTTCTATGGTTACGGTTTTTCCTATTTCAGAATACTTTGCACCATTATCAATAAGATTAGTCATTATCTGCTGGAATTTATCTTCATCGAGCAAAGCTGGCGGAAGATTGGGTAAGAGTTTTAAAACAAATTTATGCTGCTTATATTGGTTTTCTATAAGCGGTAAAACTTTCCTGATACCTTCGTTTATATTAACCTCTTTTAAAACCTGTTCTCCGGCATTCATTTTTGATACAGATAAAATATTTTCAACCAGATGAATGAGCCGGTTTGATTGCTCTTCTATTATTCCGATAAATTTCTTTTTATCATCATCTTTGATTTTATCCCAGGAATTCAAAAGAGTTTGTGAAAACCCCCTTATACTGGTAAGGGGGGTTCTCAATTCATGTGATACTGTTGATATAAATTCTTCTTCTACTGTAGACATGGTATTTGGTTTATGAGTTTAGAGGTTTATAAGTTTAAAAGAATTTAAATTCGCTCCCGCTCATAATATATATTTTTAACTTCTTCACAACTCCTAAACTTCTCAACCTCTAAACTTTTCTACTCCTCGCTCATAAATTCTTTCTTAGCTTCTTCTATAGCATCTGATAAGATGTCTAATTGATCAGGTGCAAATGTTACACCTTTTTTTGTCGGGAGCCAGGTTGCACCATCATCTGTTGTATAAAATATTCTCAAGTTAAAATAACTTTTACCTCTATATTCTGAAATAGATATTTGTAGCTGTTCAGTCTCTGTTCTTTGGATACTTGCCAATAATTTTGATTCTGCCATATTTTTACTCTCCTCTATTAATATTCAATATTCCATTTATCTGCCATTATTCTTGCTGCGCAAGCATAGCCGTTTGTAATATCTTGCATACAGCCGGCGTCTGTGTCTTGATATAGTGTAATATTTTCGTCAAAAATATTATTATTATATGCTTCCGAACCTGCTGGTACAAGATGTCCGATATTTGTCAGCCCAAACAAGAACACATCACGTCCGATTCTGTTAGGAGCTGCATTTCCGTTTGCATCAATATAAATTCTTGTTATAACCTCATCATCTTCAGCTTCACCAATTCCTGCGTTAGGTACATTTTGGAAAATAATAACAGAATTTCCTTTTTTAAATCTATATGCGCTGGTATCTGTAAGCATTCCATTACCCAGAGCATTACCGGAATAATCCCTGATATTATTAATCGTATAATTCTCAGCTTCTTCTGTGCCCATAATTCCCATTGTCAGAGCAAATAAGTTATCATCATCAGTTATAAACCCGCCGTCTTCATTTTCTAAAACGTCCTGAACTTCTATAGCTGCCAGATTTGACGGAGCAATATCTTCATCGCTGCGGTTTTGAGCCAGCTGGATAATATTAGCCATTCCATTCTGTATTAATTCTACAGAGCGGGCTACCCCGCCTACATTCACATTACTACTTACATTTGACACCAGCCCGGGTAATACTAATGCAGCAGTAATTCCTACAATTGCAACACAGACCAGAACCTCTGCAAGAGTAAAGCCATGTAAATTTTTCTTCATATAATCATCTCTCCTTGTTTTATTTGATTATACCATATTATTTATAAATGTTAATAATTTGTCTAATAAGTTTATTTGGGTTAAGATAGGAATATGAACAAGGGGAAGATTGTCGTAGTCGATGATGAAAAAATAGTAACTTCTGCATTCAAAACTTTATTGAAAGTAGAAGGATTTTCTGACGCGCATTTTTTTAATAATCCCCAAGAAGCTGTTGAGTTTTTAAAAGATAATCAGCCGGATTTGGTTATTTCGGATTTTATTATGCCGCAGATGAACGGATTGGAATTCCTGACAGAAGTAAAAAAAATGTACCCAGAAGTCAGCAGAATTCTTCTTACGGGCTATGCTGATAAAGAAAACGCAATCCGTGCGATTAATGAAGTCGGGCTTTATCGATATATTGAAAAACCCTGGAATAATGATGATTTAATTATCAATATCAAAAACGGGATTGAGAGAAGTTATCTTCTAAGTGAACTTCGGAAGAAGATTGCAGAGTTAGAAGAAGCTAAAAAAGAGCTTGAAAAATATTCGCACAATCTTGAACAATTAGTTGAAGAAAGAACAAAGGACTTAAAACAATCTAATGCAAAACTAGAAGGTATTGTGAATTATTGCGCGGACGGGATTGTAATAGTCGACGAGGATGGGATTATAGAACAGGTTAATCCGGCATGCGAGAATATGACAGGGCTTGTAGAGAAAAAACTTGTTAAAGCTTCTATTGATGATTTTCTGTTTTCTGATAAAACATTTATCTCTAAAGAACTGCATAAACTAGAATCAAACGAGCTTTTATTAAGAAATTTCTACGTAAAAAATCCGCTGAGCAATCTTGAAATCCCTGTTGAAATAAGCTTTGCAAGAATTAATCCAGATGATGAATTTAAGCGTTTTGTAGGTGTTATAAGGGATGTTACCGAGCAAAAGAAGGCAGATAAGTTAAGAGACGATTTTATTGCAACTCTGACACATGATTTAAGGACTCCGCTTTTAGCTGCAATACAGACTTTAAAATTCTTCCTTGACGGCGCTTTGGGAGAGTTAGATGAAAAACAAAAGCATCTCCTTGCTACAATGCAGAAGCGTAACGAGGATTTACTGGGCTTAGTGAATGCGCTTTTGGAAGTCTATAAGTATGATGCAGAAAAACTTGTTCTTACAAAGACAAACTTCCCGATTTATCCGCTTATTGAGCAGGTTTATAATGAACTTTTACCGCTTGCGCAGTCTAAGGATATGGACTTTAAGATAGATTGTTCAAATAAAGAGCTGGTAATTAATGCTGATAGAAGCGAAATCCGGCGTGTAATTTGCAACCTCTGCGGAAATGCAATAAATTATACCCAGGATGGCGGTAAAGTCGTAATCACGCTCAAAAACGAGGGCAGAGATTTAATATTCTCTGTATCTGATAATGGAAGCGGAATTCCTGCAGAGGATATCCCGAACATGTTTCAGCGCTTTTCACAGGGAACGAGTAAAAAGCGCTCAACAGGAACCGGCCTGGGGCTTTATTTATCACGCCAGATTATTGAATCCCACGGCGGAAAAATTTGGCTTGAAAGTACTTTAAATAAAGGCAGCGAATTCTCATTCCTGCTTACGGATTGTGTTATAAATAAAGATAGTGTGTGTGAAAAAGATTTGAAAGAGGAAAGTTTAGTATGATTAATGTTCTTTTAGTTGAGGATCATGAACTCTACAGAATGGGACTTGCAATGCTTCTGGATAAAGCTGAAGGAATTACATTGCAAGCGGAAGCCGCAGACGGGCTGGATGGAATAAAAAAGGCAAGGGAGCTTTCTCCGGATGTAATATTAATGGATATAGGACTTCCTAATATTGACGGAATTGAAGCAACACAAAGGATTAAAGAATTTAATCCGGAGGTAAAAATATTAATATTTACATCCCGTGATAGCGAAGATGATGTTTTTGAGTCTTTTAGAGCCGGAGCTGACGGTTATATTATGAAGGGAGCGACTCCGGAGCAGACAATTTCTGCAATAAAAGCTGTTTATGAAGGAGTGGGCTGGATTGACCCGAATATTGCAAAGATGGTATTTTCAAATCTTCAAAGGCCATCCGGTGGAGTAGTAAGCTCTCCGGAAATTAAGAAGGGGAATAATACTTACGGACTTACGGAACGTGAATTGGATGTATTGGAATTAATGGTAGAAGGACTTTCTAACCCGCAGATTGCAGACAGACTTGTTATTACAAAGGCTACAGCAAAAGCCCATGTTCACAGTATCCTCCAGAAACTTTGCGTAACTTCAAGAACGCAGGCAACAGTGACAGCTATGAAAGAAGGTTTGGTTTAATAATGTACGAAGCTCTTGCCGGTGTAATAATGGCTATCAAAGTTCAGATGGCACAGTTGAAATACGGTATTACAAAAAACAGTGATACTGTTGTTGCAGAAACCATTTACCGCAATAAAGTGGATAAAATCGGCGAGAGCGAAAAATATGAAAAGAGCCGTATGCCGGAATCCGGCTATATGACAGTTGCGGAGTATGAAGCCAAATCAAGGGGAAAATCAAGAAAAGAGATTAATGACGAGATTTTAGACAAAGCTCAAATGCCAAAAGATGAGAATATGGTTTATGTTCCGCAAAAGAAGTTTAAGCTTGTTAAATACAATGACCCTGTAGGAAGTCCTGAACTTACGCTTCCGAGAAAACTCAATTTTGATAGACAAATTAACGCGCAGGGAATTGTATCGGGAGATTATACAAAACTTGTTTATCCGGCGGTTTACTATTATGCGGAAGCTGATTGCACAAGCTGCGATTTGTTTTTGATAAATCTTGACTCATATCTTTCCAATACTGAAAAGGTTAAAAAAGCAAATATCGTTAATAAAGAAGATACACCGCTTATTTCTACTTCTAAAGATATTGATACAAAATTTATCTTTAGAACGCTTACTCCGATTGACTTTTCTCCGGATAATACAAAACTCGTTGTGAAAGAAAAAGTCGGCCACAGGCATGACGGGATTTGGAAAACGGATTTGTGGGTTTATGATTTTGAAAAGAAAGAAGCAAGAAAGCTCCCGCAAATTAGAGATGCAATAGTTAACTACTGGGCTTTAGCGGGCGGAGTGGACTTTGATGAAAAGAGATGGGACATTTACCCGATGGGATTTGATGCAAACGATGAAAACCGGATTATTGTATGTGCTTACGCTTATACTGGCGAAGTTCCGAAGTTTTTAGGCACATGGAGTATCGATGTCTATGGGGAAAATTCAAGACTGGAGTCATTAAAGGGCGATTATATTCCTGTTGCTGTTGCTGTTGTAGGCTACAGGCTGGCGGAAGATATGGACGTTATGCCGATGTCGGAAGTTGAATTTGAAGCCAGACAGGCAAAAGAACAGCAAAAAGCCAAAGAAAAAGAAGCAAAAGAGGCTCAAAGGTTTGAAAACGGAATAAAAAAACTTGAATACGAACGCAAGCTTGAACAAATGGATATGCAGACTCTGATGAAAATCAAGGAGAGAAAAGATTATCTCA
>CALVEE010000101.1 GCA_944326495.1 Candidatus Gastranaerophilales bacterium
CTCTTTAATTTTATCACTTGAAAGGGCAATTGCTTTCAACTCTTCATCATTTACCCCTTCGTCAGCTTCGATTTTGTCTTTTACTTTGCCGTTAACCTGTACAACCAGCGTAATCTTGCTTGCTTTCGCAAGATTGTCATCCCATTCGCACCATTTTTCGTCGTGAATAGAACCGCTTCCGCCTAAGTCATGCCAGATTTCTTCTGACATATGAACAGTTACCGGAGCCATTAGTTTGATTAAAGATATTATTGCAAAGCTTAATACATTTTTATCTTCTTCTGATAAATCAGATTTTTTCCCGCGCCAATCGTAAATAGCGTTTGTAAGTTCTCTGTATTTTGAAATTACAGTATTAAACTGGAAGTCATTTGCAATATCATTAGTTATACCTTTTATTGCCATATGAACAGTTCTTACAAGGTCGTCATTTTCTCTTGAGAGCGGGAATTTAAGCTCATAGTCCTTAGTAAGGTATTTTTAATTATCGCTGACAAGACGCCATACTCTGTTAAGGAACTTATAGCAGCCCTCAACGCCTGCATCTGACCAGTCAAAATCTCTTGCCGGAGGTGAATCTGACAGGATAAACAATCTTGCAGTATCAGCGCCGTAGTTTTCAAATATTTCATCCGGATCAACCGTATTGCCCTTTGATTTGGACATCTTAGAGCCGTCTTTCAGAACCATTCCTTGAGTTAAAAGATTTTTAAACGGCTCATCAAAGCTCAAAAGTCCTAAATCTTTAAGCGCTTTTGTAAAGAAACGCGAGTAGAGCAGGTGAAGAATAGCGTGTTCAATACCGCCTACATACTGGTCTACAGGAAGCCATTTATCTACAAGTTCTTTTGAGAACGGCATTTTATCGTTTTTAGCATCCGAATATCTCAAATAATACCAGCTTGAGCATACAAATGTATCCATTGTATCCATTTCTCTTCTGGCTTTTCCGCCGCAAATCGGGCAGGTAGTTTCCGCAAATGTCTTAGAAGTTGTAATCGGCGATTTTCCTACAACAGAGAAATCGACGTCAGTCGGAAGCATTACAGGAAGGTTTTCTTCTTTTTCCGGCACAATTCCGCATTTGTCGCAATATACAACAGGAATTGGCGCTCCCCAGTATCTGTGGCGCGAAATTAGCCAGTCTCTAAGCCTGTATTGTGTTTTAAATTCGCCAAATCCGCCGTCTACAGCTTTTTGTGTAATAGCTTCTTTAGCTTCCGTATTTTTCATTCCGTTGAATTCGTTTGAATTAACAAGAACGCCTTCTTCCGTATAAGCTGCATCTTTGCAGTCAGACGGATTTTTCGGGTCTTGAATAACAACTTTTATAGGAAGATTGTATTTTTTAGCAAAATCAAAGTCTCTTGTATCATGTGTAGGAACTGCCATAACTGCACCCGTTCCATACTCTACAAGTGCGTAATCAGCAGTCCAGAGCGGAAATTCTTCGCCGGTAAACGGGTTTATACAGTGTGTCCCTAATGGCACACCGGTTTTTACACGCTCAGTTGAAAGTCTTTCAATTTCGGACATTTTTCTTGCATTTGCCCGATATTCTTCAACGGCCTGTTTATTTTCCGGAGTTGTAAGTTTTTCTATATCTTTGTATTCAGGCGCTACGACAAGATAAGTTATACCGTGAACCGTATCAGGGCGTGTAGTATAAACGGGGACTTCAAGCCCTTCAACTTCTTTTACTTTAAATCTGAAAATAGCACCTTTAGATTTCCCAATCCAGTTTGCCTGCATTGTTTTAACGTTATCGCCCCAGTCTTTAAGCTTATCTAAATCCTCAAGGAGTCTTTCTGCGTAATCGGTAATCTTAAAGAACCACTGTGAGAGATATTTCTTTTCTACTACACTGTCACATCTCCAGCATTTGCCGTCGATTACCTGCTCATTTGCAAGCACTGTTCCGCAGTGATCACACCAGTTAACAGCTGCTTCTTTTTTGTAAGCAAGCCCTTTCTTAAATAACTGGATAAACAGCCACTGAGTCCATTTGTAATAATCCGGCTTGCAGGTTGTAACCTCTCTTTCCCAGTCGTAAGAAAGTCCGAGCATCTTCAGCTGTTTTGTCATATAAGCAATATTTTCATCTGTCCATTTAGCAGGATCTGCGCCGTGCTGCATAGCTGCGTTTTCTGCCGGCAGACCAAAGCTGTCCCATCCGATTGGATGAAGAACATTATAACCTTGCATTTTCTTAAATCTTGCAATCACATCCGTAATCGTATAGTTTCTTACATGCCCCATATGAAGCTTTCCTGACGGGTATGGAAACATTGATAATGCATAATACTTTGGCTTATCACTGTTATCCGGTGTATGAAAAGCTTTATTTTCTTCCCATACAGCCTGCCACTTCTTTTCTATTTCCTGCGGAAAATACGACTCTTTCATTTATTCCTCCCTAATTCCTATTATTAAAATTTTATCATAAAAAAGAAAACAATTTATTTAGTTCCTTTTTTTAGAATAATCCCGTTTAGTTTACAAAAAGATGTCAGAATAGAGAGTTCTTCCTTGATAAGCTTTTGCATATGCGGATGATTTTGAACAATACTTATATTCTTAGCCTGCTGGAACATTTTAAGCGATAGTTTTATGTAATTGCCTCTAAGTGTTGATTTAGGAAGCGCTAATTCCTGATAAAATTTTGCATACAAAATATAATCTTTTACTAAAATACTTTCAAGATTAAACTGCTTAGCTATAAATATTGATTTTTCAATATAAACTTTTGCAGAATCAAAATCTTGTTTGGCCATATATATTTCACCAATCAGCCTGTTAAATAAGCATATGAAATAATAATTATTAATATTTGCACCTTGAGCTATATCAAGTGCTTTTGATGCTATATCAAGCGCAAATTGCGTTCCGCTTGTTACAAGCTTAATTTTTGCAATAAGATACCAGGATAATAAAACACCTGTTGCAACTTTTTCTTTTGCAAAATATGCCACCTGTTCTTCCAGAATTTCAAGAGCTTTTTTGGTTTCATTTTTTTCTTTAAGCATTTTTGCAAGCAATGTTTTTAATATATTTTTGGTAAAATTATCGTTTACATTATTTGCGTACGTAACAACATTAAATAATTCTGTATAAAGACTATCATATTCTCTTCCCATAAACTTATTTAGTATATCAATAAAATTCCAGCGTGAAACAGAAAATGAATCCATATTGTCAAGTGAATACTCTTTTAAAATATCATCAAGAATGTTCTCAGAAGTCTTTAAGTCGCCTTTAACAGTATTCGCAAGCGCTAAGGCCAGATGTGCTTTACAGAGTATAAGTGTATCTGTGATTTGATTTTTTTCAATAATATCAAATATTAATTTTATAATCTCAAACATTCTGCTGTCACCTTGGAAAGTTAAGGCTTCTGCCAGTTCAAAATATATTTCAAGCCAGTTATCATACAAATCTCTAATTGATATAACCTGTGTATTTTTGCCCTTTGCAAGATATTTTTCAAAAACAGGCATAATCTCCGTATCAATCAGGTTTACTGCCTGTCCGTAGTTACCGAGTTTTACTAACGGGTTTACCTGTCTTGATTTTACAAGTGTACGCTCAAGCTCCATATCATCAGGGATTTTATTTAAAACGCTGTCCGCACATTCTATTGCACCCCAAAAATTTCCGCCCTTCATTGAAGAAGATGCCAGATAGCCTAATAATTCTATATGCTCGTATTCTTCATTATCTTCAAGCATCATTACTGCATTTTGCAAATATTCAAATGCAGCCTTGTAATCAATCGGCTCAAGAAGCTTACCTACTCTTGTGTAAATATTCTTTTTTATCTTTTGATGATAAGGGCTTGTTTTATGCTCTATGAGTTTCAGAGCCTGCTTTTGCGCAATTATATACAGCCCGATATCACCGATATAAGCAGCTTGCTTCATTAGAAGTGTCCATACTTCAAATGCCTGTTCATTGTTTTTTAATTTCTGTACTACAAATCCTAATAATGCAACAGATGATTGTTTATAGATACTCAAAGTTTCGTAAAGCATATTTAAGATTTCTTCAAAGCAGTCATCATTCTTCACAATGGAAACTATTATTTTCCATATATTACAGCTTTTAAATTCAAAAGTAAGGTTATTAACCTGATTGATAAATCCTTTTTGTACCAGAGTCTCAATAATTCTCTCAAAATCAGCAGCAGGGTTATTATCAAAGTGCTCAAGCATTGCCGGATAAAATTTTGAACCTAATACAGACATTGCAGCCAGCATTCTGTAGGATTTGTAATCTTCCTGCTTCAATATATTTAAACGCGCTTCGACAATATCTTCAATTGAATTATAATTAATAAATTTTAATCCGTTTCTCAATGTATCTTTATACAAAAATACCATCTGCTCTACAATTGAAGGATTTCCGGCAGAAACTTTATATGCAAGGTTTATGAAATCTTCTCCGGCTGTTACATCACGGTATTGGCATATCTGGGCTTCTATCTGTGTCCGGGTAAACGGTGCTATTGTTAAATCTACATAATTTTCCTCTGTTAATTTCGGCGATGTAATACACCCGAGTCCGGGTTTTATTATTTGAGAGATTATAATAAACTTACACCTTTCCAAAATATAATCATCTTTCAAAAGCTCCTGTAAAAAGTCAAAAGACATTCCGTCTATATTTTCAAAACTGTCTATTATAAATACGGCTTTTATCTTCTCTACAATTGTCAATAAGACCTTTTTCATTATCTGAAACATCTTAGCCTTATTAAAATAAATATTTTCATATTTATCCAGATTTTCAGGATACAAAAAGTTTAATAAGTCTAAAATCTCGCTGTTAGAAAGCATTGGAAAATCCTGCTTAAAAAACCTGATAGAATTCTTTTTAAGCTGTAATGTATCCGGACAAAAGTTGTTTACATTGAAGAAGGTTAATAAGACCTCCTGGAAATAACCGAACGGTGACAGCTGCGAAACCTGTGTGCAAGTGCCTAAAAGCCATATCAGCTTTGCATTTTTCAATTCATTTATAGTATATCTAAGTACGAGATTTTTTCCGATGCCGCTTTCTCCGTTTATAGTAATTATAGTTGAGCAGCCATCTTTAATTGCGTCTAAAAGCTTTGCTTTGACCTTCTGCTGGGAATTCATCTCTGCTGTATATTCGGGCTTGGGATTGAATTTCTTCTGCGCTTGCTGTATCTCAAATTCAGCCCCGCATTTTCTGCATGCTTTTGCATCAGGAAGATTTGCAGAACCACAGCTTGAACATATTTTTAGCAATACTTTGTGACAATTTGAACACTCTGTTGAGGTAATAGGATTAATAGCCCCGCAATTTTTGCAAACAGAAGCAACTTTGCTATTACAAAACTTGCACTTCAAAGAATTATCATCAATTTCTTTTTTACACCTGGGACATTGCATAAGACCTCTGTCCTTATTATACTACAGCAATTATTTCACTCAAGGCTTCTATTACACTGTCTTCACTCATTTCTAACTGTAAGGCTATTTCCTGTACAGAGAGATTTTCTTTGTATTTAAGCTCATATACCTTGAGAATATTTAAATCACCCCTCTTGTGATTAAGCTCAACCAGCTCTTTTGAAATACCTTCAACATCAATATCGTCATTATCAATTTCAGGTTCATAATTAAATACAGAATAATCAATAACAGAAGCTGTATCAGAAGGCTGCTCCGGCTCTTCCTTATCTTCTGTTTGTTCTTCAAGTTCAAATGGCGTAACGTCTTCTTCAAGATCAAGTGAAACAGTGCTGTCACCGGAGAACTCTTCTAAAAGCTCACCCGAGTCAGCTTCCTCGAGATTATAATCCTCATCAAGATTAAAAGTCTCCGGCTCATCTTGAATGATTTCGAATGGTTCATCAACAGCAGGTACTTCTTCTAAATCAGGTTCCGGTTCACTTTCCGGCTCCAAAGCTGTTTCTTCTGTAATTATATCGGCAGGAGCTTCTTCTAAAGCCTCAATTGGCTCGACTTCATCAACAATATTCAAATCTTCTTCATTATTGAAGTCTGCATCCTCGATTGGAAGTTCAATTGCATCATTTACTTCTTCATCAACCTGTACAATAGTATCATCGTCCGTGAATTCAGGCATTTGGATGTCGTCTGCAGTCTCAAGTACCTCAACTGCAGAAGTTTCTTCTTCAATTGGAAGCTCAATTCCTTCACTTTCTTCTTCATTAACCTGTTCAATAGTATCATCTTCTGTAAATTCTGGCATTTGAATTTCGTCTGCAGCCCCAAAATCTTCAATTGTAGAAGTTTCTTCTTCGATTGGAAGCTCAATTGTCTGACTTTCCTCTTCATTAAGCAGTTCAAGATTATCTTCCTCTAGAGATTCAGGCATTTGTACTTCGTCTACAGCCTCAAAATCTTCAATTGTAGAAGTTTCTTCTTCAATCGGAAGCTCTATTGTTTCACTTTCCTCTTCTTTAACCTGCGCAATAGTATCATCTTCTGCAAATTCAGATATTTGGATTTCATCTGCTATGTCAAGCTCTCCAACAGGAGAAGGTTCTTCTTTCGGAAGCTCAACTGTCTCACTTTCCTCTTCTTTAGCCTGTTCAATAGTATCTCCCTCTGAAAATTCAGGCATTTGAATCTCGTCTGCAGTGCTTAACTCTTCAACAACCAGAGCCTCCTCTATATCCCCCCCTGCTGTTGCGTCCATGGCAAGACTATCGTCAGACAAAGAGTTTTCGGCTGTAATCTTTAATTCAGGAATATCACCGGACGGCTTCTCAGTATAATGAGCACTGTTTATCATACGATCAATTAATTCCGTATTAACATCAGCAGTACTCTTATTAGGCGAAACCTGCTTAAAATGTAACTTTTTAGGTACAGTAATTATTGAAGTTGAGATTACTTTTTCAAGGTAAGCTTTTATTACACTATCATTGTTTATAGAGTTTATAATAACTTCTGAATGTGAATAGACATCATCAATAATATCTTCAATAATATCCTCATATCCTGGAAATTTTTTATGCTGTCTTACAAGATTTTCAATAATGCTGTAGTATTTATTAGTCTTTTCCATAATGCTCTCTTTATATCTTAAACTTATAACCTAATTACTAAAACAGGGTTTCCTTGCAGTTTATTAAATGAATTTGTGTTCATATTCAAATTCATAGCAAGAGCTTTGTCAACTGTCTGTTTTATCAGATGGTCAACACTCTCTTCTCCGCTTGAAGTTATAATACCAACGGTTTCAAATTTTTTGCTGTCATTATTATATTTTATTTCCACTGCAATTTTGTTTGTTAAAGGCGGTTTACTAAGAAGTAAAAGCTCTGTTTTTAAATTAAGCTGTATTATTTTCCCGAGTTTTACCAGATATCGCTTTGCAGAAGTATTAGAAGCATATCCTGCAGGAACTTCCCAGTCAACTTTTAAGTTCGAAACAAGGATAGAGGCATCTAAATTCTGTTCTATCATTGGTATTGATACGGCATTGCCCTCATTCGGAGAGGTTTTCGGCTCTGTCGTGTTAACCGTCTCTACCGGCATGGCTTCTTGAATAGGAGCCGCATTGCTGCTCTCGTCAACAGCTTCTGCAGGAGACGGATTATCAGAAATTAAATTAGTTTCTGTTTCATCCTCTGCCGGAGTTTGCGAACTAAACTTACTATAACCGAAATATCCGGCACCGCCTATTATTGCAAGCACTGCTAAAGATGCTAAAAGCTTAATTGCCCCGTTACCTCTAGGTTTTTGCGGCTGTATCATATTTTCAGAGTCAGTCTGTTCGTTATCCTCATTATGGAATAAAGCATCTATTTGCTGCTCGCTGCTATTTGCGCTATCCTGTTCCTGCTCTGCAGGCTCGTTTTGAACAGGTTCCTGAACATTTTCTTCATCTTCCTGCAGAAGTTCTTCATAAGTATCTTCAACTGTTTCTATACTTGGAGTCGCTGTTGTAGAAAATTCAAAAGAATTCTCCAGTACGCTGTCCTCTTCAGTATTACTTTCTTCTTCTGCAGCCGCATCAGGAATAGTTATTTCATTCGAAACTTCTGGCTCTTCCCCGCTTTCTGCTATAATTTCCAATTCTTCCTGCGGCTCATCTTCTATTGTATCTGAAGTTTCTATTGTATTTTCGAAACTAAGTCCTTCATCTTCATTGTTATCTTCAATTTCTAAATCATTATTAAGTTCATCAAAAACATCAATATCACTGTCATTGTCATTATTTTCAACTAAATCCAATGTCTCATTATTCTCTTCAAGCAAGAACTCACCATTATCCTGTGCAAGGTCTAAACCTATATCAAAGTTTTCCGGATTATCCTCTTGAGTCTCTGCTGTGATTTCATCCGCTTTCGGAGTTGAGACAAAATTGAATATATATTTTGCTCTCGCAGCTTTTGCCAGTTTTGTACGGCCGTCTCTGGACGCAATCAATTTCCGGTAATAATCGCCGGTATTTTCTAATTTGTTATCTAAATAGTCAAAAATTTCTTTTTCTTCTACATTATACAAATCTTCAACATTGATTAAGCGAGACTCAATGTCATAAAAAGACAACAGCGAATTCTCATCAACTAAATAAAAGCCGTCATGCTGTTTAGATTTGTCAATATTTTCAGGAAGAGCAAATCCCACAACTTCAGCACCTGATATATCGGATGCTATTTTGATAAACATATAAGCAGCCGGCAAAAGATTATTATCAAAATGCTCTTTAGGAATATTTAGATTATCATCATCAAAAAACAATCTTACATCAATGTATGAATTATTGATGTAAATATCTGAAATATCAATATCTTCAAGCACTACGCCTATGTTATGAAGCCCTGATGCAGTATCTACCTGATATTGTTCTGCATCAAAATATTTTACTGCAATATTTGCCGCAACCGCATTTGCTACAGCCCGATTTCTTGTATCAGTATTGTCTATAAATTTGCAAATATCGCGCGCAAGCTCTAAATCTCTATCTTCTATTAAAAAATTATCAGTATTCACCTAACACTCTCCCATACTATGCTTAATATACCATATTATTAAAAAAAAATCTACAATCAGCATGCTATTTTGACTATTTTTAAATCATTATTAAACCAAATAGAGGATATTTTAGAACAAAACATAAAGTTTGTTTTATATCTTCCGATAAAAATATTGAAAGGATTTGTCTAATGTTTTCATCAATGATTCAAAATTTATTATCGTCATCAGGTAAATCTGCTGCAATGCAGAGGGCTGTTCAGATGAATAATTATATCAATACTCTGAATTCTCAATGGGCTCCTGTTGAAAAAACAGCAGAAGGAGTTCAGGGTGATAAAACTATACAGCCTTTTGACAGTGTCTTAAAAAATACTGCAAAAGTGAAGTTCGGAGACTTGCTGACTAATCCGTCAACAAGGGTAAATGCTAATATTTATACGGCACAGGCAGGAAGTGCTTCCGAAAAAATAACAACAAAAGAACAGATAAAAAGCCTAGTTTCAAGAGTTGCTAAGAAGCATGGTGTTGATGAAAAATTAGTAAATGCTCTTATTAAACAGGAGTCCGGCTTTAATCCGAATGCAAAATCTCATGTCGGTGCAATGGGGCTTATGCAGTTAATGCCGGCTACAGCAAAAGGGCTTGGGGTTACAAACCCTATGGATCCGGAGCAGAATGTTGAAGGCGGGGTAAAATATCTTAAATCTATGCTCAATAAATATAATGGGAATATTATACTTGCTCTTGCGGCTTATAATGCCGGCCCGGGTGCCGTAGATAAATACGACGGAGTTCCTCCCTATAAAGAAACCCAAAATTACGTACGCTCAATACTTGCAACATATCTCTAAGTTTTAATTTTTGTCTCTGTCTGCTGTTGTTTTAACGCACGTTCTTTGTCTTCTTTTTCATGAATTCTGCGGGTATTTTTGTACGTCAATCTTGGTATAAACCAGCCCAGAATATAAGGCGATATAAAGAATGTTGTTATAAGTCCGGGGATTGAATTCAGACCGCGTGCAAATGATGTGATTTTGCTCTTATTTTTCAAAGTGCCCTGCATCATTCGGCTTATTAATTCATTAGCATTAGATTTATTAAATTTTTCAAAGAAATTAATAAGTTTCTTATTCTTATCTGCTTTTTTCAATCCTTTTAATGAAGCCAGCTCGAATGTTGACTTATTGAAAATTTCCGAAGAATTTTCAGATTTTGATAGTATTTTTTGAAGGTCACCGCCGTTTTTATCAATATATTTGCAGAAATTAAGCATTTTTTCTCTGGTATTAACTTTATTATAAAGTGCCGTAATTTCGGAATTTGTGAGAACATGCGCTTTACTGTACGGATTTAGTAAATCAATTATAGTCTTTAAACTAGAACGAGTACGGTCTTTATTCATAAGTACAAAACCGGTGTTCTTTTCATACGCCGTAACAGCTGCTCTCGTTCCCATTGGTACTGCAAATACGACAGCAAGACTTGAAGTAACATCTCTGATAATGATTTCCCACAATTCTGTTAAATCTTTTTTACCATCTTCGTTAACCTGCGCACGGTTGTAAGCCCTCAACCCTCTTGGAGCCAGCAAACCAAAAATGGAAAGTCCGGCCATTAATGTGTTTGTAAAATTATGACCGTTGTATTCAAGTTCTGATGATACAAAATCATTTTTATTCTTGTCTATCAATTTCCCCAGACGCTCAAGCAGACTGTTATTTGATTTACCTTTAAAAGTAAGCTCATTATTTGATTTCTTATTTTTATGTTCTTTTCTTGCTCCCGGAGCAACATCAGATTTTGCATATATTTTAGGCAGAACTGATAACACGCCGAGCGTTGCCGCCATCATGGAAATATTTGTAATCATTCTCTTAGCAAGCGATTTGTTTTTGATGCTTTCTGCCTGCGCTTCATTTAATTTATCCAGATGCTTATTAGCAGTAATAGCGTCATCAGTATACTTTATCATCGCATCAATAGTATCTTTTGTTGAAAAAGTTTTTTTATCATTTAAAATATCAGAGCCCAGTTTGACTTTTTGAAGCATATTTAAATCATCACCGCTCTCATATTTAAGATTATTGATATGCGATACAATGTTATCTATACATCCGCTGCGATATTTGGATTTTCCTCTAAACCAGTGAAGCTTAGCATCTGCCGGAATATTTTCTCTGTTTGCAAGCTGTTTCATTATATACTCAATAGAGTCCTTTGAAGTATTTTCTTTTCCAATAGTATCTGCAAGAATTTTTTCGATATTTAATTTATAGAATTCTTGTTTAAATTTATCCAAATTTTTTAGTAATGTCTTATCAAACTCCGGTTTTGCGAGAATTTCTTTTAAGCTGTTTCCGAATCTTTTAATCAATTGGGTATTAACACTTGTAGAACGCCCGAATTTTGCCGCAAGCAAAAGAGATAAAGGCGCAACTGCCATCATACACGGGCCTGTTAAACCTTCTCTTCCCAGAACTTCAAACCCTTCCTGCTTATTATATTCTCCTGTAACTTCTTTATCTCTTAAAAAGCCGGCTATAGTTCTCGGAACAGTCATTCCGCCAAAATCCTGAATAAGAAAAGAGAGCCAGAAACCCTGATTTTCAATCCCCTGCATAATTGCACCGCTTGCGTGAAGCCCTCCGGCAAGTGATTTAAATGTCGGCGCAGAAGCGGTATATTTAGGGGGTAAATAACTGTTGTTTTGATTATTATCTACTTTCAAGCACACTATCCTTATAACACTATATATTTTTATAAAGTATGGAAGTATAAAATTATTGACTTTATGTAACAATTTTTTTGAGAATTGTTACAAAAAAAAGAGTCTCATCGACTCTAAAAACTTTAATGTGTGAAGTGTAGTATAAAATAAGTGTATGTGTTCAATATCCTTATATATATGAAGTATTTTTTTTATGAAAAATTGATATAATTTTGAGTTATTGTAACAAAACTTAACATTTAGATTGATTTTAATAAAATGTTTATTAAAGAGATAAAAGAGAGGTCAGCAAATGTTTTTTACCGAATTATTCAAAAAAAAGTGTATGCATGAACATGTTTCTCCTGATATAGAAACAGCATATTGTCCGGATTGCGGGAAATTAATTAAAAACAGGTGGTATATAACAAGATGTTCCTGCTGCGGAGTGAAGCTGCGTGCTATGTCAAAAAACGGAAAAATAGTCCCGCAGTCGCATTATTGTACAAATTGCGGCGGAAGTGAATTCAAGGTAGAACAATTGGATAAGATAAATTTTATAGATATTAATTTTGCGGTATTAATTAAGCAGGCTGTAAGTGAAGATACTGTCTGCAATGTTACTACACGCCTGTGGGAGGAAAGAACAGATGCGCAGCCCAAATTGCTAATAAAATACTCGTAACATCGCCTATAATTCCTGTAATGAGCGCATATCTAAGTTTTTTTATACCGACAGAACCGAAGTAAACAGCAAGAACGTAAAAAGTGGTTTCGGAGCTCCCGACCATTATGGCTGCAAGTTTTGCTGTATATGAATCCGCCCCGAGTGTATCCACTATATTCGAAAATACACCGAGTGCAGCAGAGCCGGACAGCGGGCGTGTTATTATTAACGGTATAATATCAGGCGGCAGCAAACCTGACGTAAAGTGTTTCAATATATCAATTGCCCCGCTTGCCTTAAACATAGAAACAGCCACGATAATTGCAACAAGATACGGGATTATGGAAATAGAAACTTTAAAACCGTCTTTAGCTCCTTCTATAAATTCTTCATAAACCGGAACTTTTTTTATAACACCTGCTGTTAATATACAAATAATCATAAACGGAAGAATATACAGAGAAATCTTTTCAATCATATTTCCTCCAGAGTTTTTTTAATATCATAGCTGCGAGTATCGTAACAATAAAAGAAATTGTTGTAACAATCAGCGTTGGTAATATTATATCAGCAGGATTTTTTGCACCTGCTCCTGCAAGAATGGCAATTACGGTTGCTGGAATTATCTGAAAACCTGCCGTATTCATACCCAGAAACATACACATAGAATCCGTCGCTTTATCTTTTTGGGGATTATCTTCCTGCAGCTCCTGCATTACTCTTAAACCAATCGGAGTCGCTGCATTGGTAAGTCCAAGAGCATTAGCTGTAAGGCTCATTGCAATATTTCCGGCAGCCGGATTATCTGGCTTGATATCTTTAAATAAAATATTTGTTAAAGGTTTTATAAGCTTTGAAATTAAACTTACAAGCCCGGACTTTTCAGCAATCCGCATAATCCCGAGCCAGAATGCCATTATACCGATTAGCGAAAATGAAATTTTTACAGCTGTATTGCATGCCGAAAGCATGGAATTTGTAACATCATTTAATGTATTGTTACATACCCCGATTACAATAGAGAGTACTATTAGAATAAAAAATATATAATTCATATCTTAATACTAGAAAAAAAATTGGTATTTGTCACTATGTTTATATTAGTATATAATTAGTGATGAATGTAGAATGTGGGATAGAGTAGGTATATGGCAGAGATAAACAATTTTACGGAGATAACAGAGAACTTTAATACTATAAAAACATTATTAAACTCAATACGCGCACAGGGAATTTTAAATACCTCTGATGTTGATAAACTTCTTTCCGGTATTAATTCTAAATTAGAAAAAATTAATACCGAAGAAGATATTGATTTAATAAAAATATTTCTTTCAGAATTAAAACAAAATCTGGATGAACGTCATAATGTTTTAATATCCAAGTTCGGCGCTATAGAATCTTTATTCTCAAACCTTCTGAAAAATAGTTCTGACGCTCTAAAATCAAGCGAAGCAAAAGAATTGTTTGATATTGTTGCAACTAATCTTTCTGTTTTCTCTCGCGAAGTTGTTTCGCAAAAAGAAGCTTTGACTGATATTACCCTGCGTCTTGATGCTATGCGTTCGGACGACTCGCAAAAGAAAGATATTATTAAAAATATTTCTGCGTTAAAAACCGATTTAGAACATTTAAATAACGGCTTTGATTCAATTGTTTTAAGCTTAAATGAGAATTTTAAAACATTAATAAAGACTATTTCAACAATTGACCAATCCGAGGCTATTTCTAAATTTGGAGCGGAGCTAAGCGATATTGCCAATTCTTCAAACACTATTCTTTCAGCTTTACAAATGCTTGATAAGAAAAATCTGCAAATAGAAGATGCCGTTAGAAATCTTGCTACGCAGGAAGATATAAGCAGTGCTAAAAAATGGATAAGTGATTTAGCGGCTCAAAATCATGAATTAATAAGTTCTATTGATAATTTATCTGATAAATATTATAAAATTGATAATCTCTCCGAAAAAATTGATGCTTCTGTCAATATTATTGCGGGACTAAAAACAGTTATTGCAGACAGAGATGACGAGCATACGAAATCAGTTCTTGCTGAATTATCAAAATTGGAAAATGCAGTAAGCGATGTCTCTACAAATCAAAGTTTTGAAGAATTCAAGGCATCTCTTGAAACTGTGCTGAGAGATATTTTATCCGGTTCGGTAAATTTACAGAATGCTTTTGAGACAGCTTCCTCTGAAATCCAGAAAATAAATTCAGAGCTGAAAACTCTTGATATCGCTGTAAATTTTCAGGATATAAAAGCTGATATAAATAAAACAGAACAAAATGTGAAAGCATTAATCAGCAGTGCATCCGATAAAATTACACAGCTTGCAGAGGTTAATGTTACAAGAACTCTTAATGATATTTCTTCTTCTGCAGATGCGCTGGGCGTAAAATTAAAAGAAACGTACAGTGCTGTTGCAGGACTGTGCGAGAAAAACTTCAGAGAAGTCTGTGACGATATATCAGCTCTAAAAGCAGTTGTATCGCAAATAGATGAAAATAATGTATCTGCAAATAATGCAATTTTTTCTAACATAACTGACAGGCTTGCTCTTTTTGAAAACAGTTTAAAAAATTCGCTTGAAAAACAGGAGGATTATGTCGCCAATTCTTCCGGCCAGCTTATAGAACAGATTACAAACATCAAAAATTTATCCAGCGTGCTTGATTACAAGCTTGACTCGTCTGTAATTGAGATAGGAAATGCAAAACGGGAATTTTCAGAATTAAAAACTTCTGTTCAGGATATGCTTGCACTTGATTTTGTAAATGCGGTTAAGGATTTAAAGGTTGACCTGTTTGCCGCAAAGCAGGATTTAGCAAATGCTCTTGAAACTTCGTCTAATGAACTGGCAGAAAAGTTTACTGAAGATTTATTCGGGAAATATGAACTTTTAATCAGCAAGTTAGATAGTATTGAAGATGATTTAGAAAAAGCACAGACTGCTGCTTTAAACGGATTAAAACCTGTTTTAGAGAATATTTCGGCATCTCTCGTTGATATTTTATCATATGTTGCAGAGAGCAAGGATGTAAATCTTGATGATATTAACGTCAAGCTTGCTGATATTACGGAATTCGTAAAAGACAGCAATATTAATTATATTGAAAATGTAAGAGATGTTGTAGAAGTTATAAGAAAGCAGGTTGAGAACAATTTGCTTCAAATCCAAAAGGAGGCTTCAAAACAAATAGATACAGTAAACTCAACTGTAGCAAAAAGTTCTGAAAGTATAAGAGAAGAAATAAAATATTCATATAATAAACTTCTCGAAATTCAGGAGAATTTTGCATCTTTAAAAGAGGTTTTGAGCGCGAACAGCATTGCTTTAAATACCGGTATAACAGACATAACTTCTTCTGCAGAGGATGTGAAAGCTGATTTTGAACTTAAATTGTCTGTATTAAAAAATTCTTTACTTGATAAAATTTCTGAGTTTAAGCAGGAATTTACATGTGAAAATGCTGACAAAATAAGTGAAATAAAATTTGCTTCAGAAAATCTTTTTGCCAAAACACTGCAGGCATCTTCTGATATAAAAGATGAACTTCGGGGGGAAATAGCACAGATTATTGGTGCATTGAAACTCAATATTCAGGAGCTTGCGGAACAATTCTCCGGTACATCGCTTAAATTAGAGAATTCAGGCGAAAATATTGAGCGCAAAGTCGATGATGCAATTTCAAGCGTTGGAAAATTAGATGAAGCTGTTAATAAACTTTCAGCATCTTCTATTGCATCTATGACAGATAATTTTGCTGCACTCAAAGCTTTAATAAACAATATCAGTGAAAAATCAGAAACTGAAATTAAGCAGCGTGTTGATAATATCTCTGCAGATTTTAGTTCGCTAAGACGTTTGATTGAAAACGTGAATAGCGATATTAGCAATGATTTATCAAAACAGCTTGTCGTTCTTGAAACCCGTTTTGATAATTTGTCTGCTGTGATTACTGATATTTTAGAGCATGGTGATTTAAATTTTGATACAAAATTAAACTCCGGTTTTGCTGATATTGCAGGAAAACTGGGAACACAGATTGACGATGTTATAAAGGGTTTTGACAAAATCCAAGATAGTATTGCAGAAGTATCTTCTGTTACAACACGTTCAATGACAGGCGTATTAGCTCAAATTCTTGATAATTTTGTTGCTCTAAAATCTCTGGTGAATAGTCTAAATGAGAAAACTTCCGGTGATATAAAGACTGCTGTCGGGGAACTTACATCTGAATTTGCAGAAATAAAAGACAGGCTGGAAACAGTAGACAGCAATATTGATGAGGATTTAACAAGACAGCTTTCTATAATAGAGCATAACTTTGAATCGCTTACTGCGGTAATATCTGATTTATTTGCAAGAGAGGATGCCAGATTAGGAGCAAGAATTGAGTCAGGCTTAGCCGGTATTTCCGGGAAAATGCAGTCTGGGGTTGCTGAAAAATTAGAACAGTATAAGATAAAGATTGAAGAACTGTTTACAGGAATTGCTAATTCAAATAACAAACAGGCAGAATTTATTAAAGAGCGGGTTTTAGAGCTAAATAAAGTTCTAAATGACTCTTTGGCATTCCAAAATAGTGAAGCTGAAAAACAGCTGCAGGAAATTGCGGTTGAATTAAAAACTATACTTGATGATAATTTAAAAATTTCAGCAGAGGATTACAAAGCCTTTAGAACCCGTCTTGAAGCGTTAGCTGTAAACATAGAGAGTGCCAATAATAATCTGGTTGATGCTGTAAAAAAACAATTGCAGGAAATATCCAGACTATCTGAAACTCAATTAGAAGTGTTTGCTTCTAACTTAAAGAGTGCAATGGATGAAAATACCGCAAAAGTTTCAGCTGATTATGAAGCATTAAAACAGAAGATGTCTGCTTCTGTTACAGGGTTAGAAACTTCTAATGTTGCACTGGTTGATGATATTAAAGCCCAGCTTGATGATATGACAAAATATGTTGATTCAGGACTCGAAATTCAAGCTCAGGAAGTAAATGCCAGATTTGAAGAGATTTCTTCGAAAATACAGCAGGTTGCCGGTAATATATCAGCTCTTAATAATGAAGCAAAAGACAGGCTTGAGGGGCTTAATACAACTCTTACCGGTTTAAAACAGGGGATTTCAGGAACGCTTAACGACAGTTCTGTTTTAATTATAAACAGGATTGATGAAATTTTAAAAGAGCTAAGCTCCAAAAATGATGAGATTGCATCTTCTGTTATTCTCGCATCAGCTGATATTAAGGGTGATATAAAGACATCTTTAGCTTCTGACATTCAGGATGTAACCTCGCTTATAGAGACGAAATTGTCTGAAATAGATGAACTAATAGAAAATACTGCAATATGCCAGCAGAATAATATATTAACTCCGGTAAAAAGCCTGCTGGATGAACTACACGGAGTAAATAAATCCGTAAATGAACAGTTTAGTTTATTGAAAACTACTCTTTCTGACGGGTTGTCCGGTGAAATAAGCGGACTTCTGGATAAAATCCAAACCTTGTTTGAAGAGCATTCTTTGAACTTTGTAACACAGCTTGGAAATACTAATACAAAGATTGCGGAAGATTTATCCTCAAGAGCTGTAGAATTTAATGCAGCCTTTGAAGCATTAAATGAAAGATTGGATAAAGATGAAATTTCGCAGATGAATGTATTCCAGTCACAGTTAAAAGAACTTAGCAATACATTCAATATACTGATAGACGAAGCTAAAAATGTTACTAAATCGGAAGTTTCTGCTATATCTGAAACCCTTATTAGAAACAGTAAAGCATTAATGGATGAAGTTGAGCAGTCAATAGAAGATAAGGTTAATTCTATGCTCGCAGCAAGTGCTGACATTTCTGCCGGCGAACTTCAATCAATGGAAGCTTTTACTAATAAGATATTAGCGCAGATAGAAGTTAATAAGCAAAATTCTATTGCCTGCAGGGATATTATTACCGGGCTTGTAAAAAAAGAATTTGATATTATTTCCGGCAATATTGAAAAGGAAACCGATGTAATAGTTAAAGATATTATTGAACAGTTTGAATTGTTACGCGGAAGCCAGAAGGATGAACTATCAAATCTTGCTGTACATGTTGAAAGTTCTATCGAGGATTACATCTATAATTATGTTAATGATTTAAAATCATATTTGGATATAAAAACGGATTCAACAGTCTTAAACACTAAGCTTGATAATTTAAAGAATGAATTAAGCGAAACGGCTGAAAATGTATTAGAAAATATGAATAAATTCCTTGAAGCCGGTGTATTTTCATCAGCAATCAGCGATTTAAGAACTGCCAATGAAATTCTCGTTAATTCAATGGCTGAAAGATTAAATAAACAGGTTCAGGATTTTATTCGTGAAAATGTTTCGAATAAATTTGAAGAAAAGCTTAACCTGTTTGATAAAAAATTCATAGACACTATTGTAGATAAATATGAAGAAATAAAATTAATAACTACAGGCTATAATAAGAGTTTTGATGATATTCAGAATACAATACGTGAAATTTTATCAGAATTTGCTGCTTCAAAAGATGGTATAACGGCTCAAATAAATGCATTAGCAGCCGGTATAAACAGTTCTATAGACAGCTTAAATTCAAGTTTTGCTGATTTAAAAGCGCAGATATTAAATAAATCTTTTGATGAAGCATTCCAGGCATCACTTAATAACCAGATAAGCGGAATAGAAAATCTTGTAAAAGAACAAATCGGGTATTTAGAGGATATTAGTGAGCTTTGCTGCAATAATCTTCCGGAGCTTACGGAGATGAATACTATTGTAAAATATGGTATCCAACAGTCTGTTGCAGATTTAGCTTCGAAACTTGATGAAAAAGATATCAGCATAGATAAAGGATTGGATAAGCTGAAATCTGATATTATAACCCAGTTTTTGAATATATTTAATCAAATATCTTTTGTTGCAGAACAGGAAGAAATCATAGATTTTATTCAAGAAAAACATGCGGACTTAATCAAAATTTTAAGCCATATTGTAACAACGGTCGATGGTGTAGAGACTGTTAAAGAAAATCTTGTTTCTGTAGATAATAAAGTAGACACGATAAAAGAAGATATCAAAAATATAAACGAAAAAATTAATTCAATCATTTCATCAGAAGGCGATATTAATTATGTATACAGCCTTCAGGATTTGGAATCCGATATAGCTAATTTACGGCTGGTATTAAATGAAATGAAGGAGGATAATAAATCCAAAGAATTTGAGGAGCTTATTAATTCTACAAATAATATCTATAAACTTGTAGAGACAATAAAGACAGAAATGCCTAAATTTGAGCTTGAGGAGTTCAAGAGGGACTTCAATACTCTTTCAGAAGATATAGTAAGTATCAGCACCAGAACAAATAAGCTTATTTTAGCTTCTGATGAATCTTATAAGACACTTCAAGATAATTTACAGGATTTCAAACTTGTAATTAATGATTTGGATGAAAGAACCCGTAATTTTGCACATGAAGCAGGTATTGACAGAATTGACAATAAATTAGGTTCTATAAATGCCATGATACAAAACGGTGCAAAGACTAATCAGGTATTTAATCAGGTCTTTGAATATCTTGCTGAATGGGTAGATAAGGCCGGAGAGCAGATTACAACCATATCTGACAAAGTAGAAACTCTTGATGATATCGGCCAGATTAAGGTTATGCTAGAGGATTTGAAGGCTGAAGCGGAAGATAATTCCGAAAGCACTGAATTAATTGAAGCTTTGAGCAATGTCTTTGATAAACAGACAAAGAGAATATCCTCTCTTGAAGCAAAACTTGACAGAGTAATTGTTGAGACTACAATCAATAATAAGAATAATAAAATAGATATGTCGCCGTTTGAAACGACTTTGAACAGATTTCTTGTTGCAATAGATGAAAAAATGTCTGAACAGCAGGATAAGATTAAGTCATTAGAAAATAAACTTGCAGAAGTTATGACTCTTATTGATCCAAAAGATACTGCACAGCTTACAAAGAAAGTCGGCGGTATGGACAGGCAGATAGCGAAATTAAATAAAAGTATTGAAAAAATAGCGTCACATGTTGTTGAAAAGTAATGTCGAAAATCTAAAAAAACTTGTTAAAAAAGAAAATGTTCTTACAAGTCTGGAAGAGCGATATTGTTATGCTGAAGATTCAACAAACAGGGAAGCGGTGTCAGCACTGCCTGATGCAGTTATATTTGCAGAGAGTATAGAGGATGTTCAAAGAGTTTTAAGATATGCAAATGAGAAGAAAATTCCCGTAATATCACGCGGTGCCGGAACCAATATGGTTGGAGCCTGTGCTTGTTCAAGAGGCGGGATAATTTTAAATTTTTCAAGAATGAATAAAATACTAGAGTTTAACCCTGTAAACATGACAATGAGAGTTCAACCCGGAGTAGTTCTTGGAGATATTAAAGAGCTTGCTGCATCTGCAAACTTATTTTACCCTCCGGATCCTTCTAATTATAAGGTTTCAACTATCGGGGGGAGCATTGCGCAATCTTCCGGCGGAGCTATGTCGTTTAAGTACGGCACTACTAAAGATTATATATTAAGCCTGACAGTTGTATTAGCAGACGGCACTTTGATGAAGTTAGGCGCAGGAACTGTAAAGGATGCTGTTGGATACCATTTAAACCAGCTTATTATTGGAAGTGAAGGGACTCTGGCTGTTGTAGTAGAAGCAGAGTTAAAACTTATACCAAAGCCGGAAGCCTCAAGGGTAATTGTTTCTTATTTTAATTCTATAGAGGATGCAGCTTTTGGAGTTAATAATATATTGAATGATTGTATATTTCCTTCAACGATTGATTTTATGGACAATAATTCGATTGCAACAGTAGAAGAATTTTATCCTTCGGGCTTAAGAACCGATAAGGAGGCCATGCTTTTAATTGAGATAGACGGCTTTGAAAGTTCTATGGATATTCAGCAGGAGAGGGTTAAAAAAGCTTTAGAAAGTGCAAATGCATCTGAAATTTCAGCACTCACTAACGCAGAAGAAATTGAGGCGATGTGGACAGCAAGAAGAGCAAGTTTTGCTGCAACAGCTAAATTAGCACCAGATGTGGTATCAGATGACATAATTGTTCCAAGATGTAATCTTGCAAAAATGGTTAAGGGGTGTAAAGACATTTGCAATAAACGTAATCTTAAAGCTTGTATAGTAGGACATGTCGGAGACGGCAACATCCATCCGCAAATAGCTTTAAATCTGGAGGATGAGGCAGAATTCAGAAATTATGCAGAAGCTAAGTCTGAAATGTATAAGCTTGCCCTGGAACTTGGCGGGACAATTTCCGCTGAACACGGGGTTGGTTCTGAAAAAGTATCTTACATTGAAAAAACGGTAGATAATAAAGCTGTTGATTATATGAAAAAGATTAAAATGCTTTTCGACCCGAATAATATATTGAACCCTGATAAAATATTTAAACTATAAGGAGATATTATGGATATAATTGTAATTTATTGTACAGTTCCTGATAAAAAAATTGCAAAAGATATTACAAAAATCATTATGAAACATAAGCTTGCGGCTTGTGTCAGCATGGTTGACAAAGTTCATTCCGTTTTTTCCTGGGATGGAGAGATATGTGAAGAAAAAGAAATCTTAATGATGATAAAAACCAGGAGGTCTAATTACGGTAAAATCAAGCTTGTGATTGAAGATTTACATTCTTATACCGTTCCGGAAATTATAGCTCTTCCAATAGTAGATTGCAGTGAAGATTACTTAAAATGGCTTGTCAAAGAAACAGAATCGTAGAAATTTGCAATTATTTAAAATCTCTTGGAGTCGATGTTAATATCGGGAAAAATAAAGCAAGAGGTAACCGCGGAGTATTTTTAGGCCGGGGAAGTGAGGCTTTTAGGATTGATATTGCAAAAAATATTCCGGAAGATAATATTTTACCTGTTTTAATACATGAATTTGCGCATTATGTGCATTACAGTTATGATTTTAAGCTCGAGTCACTGGAGTTTCTATGTAAAGATATAAATGATGAAATGCTGGATGAATTGATTAATGTAACAGTGGACAAAATTCCAAAATCAGCTGCATCTGAATTGTATAATTGCAAAAGTACAATTCATAATGAGATAAAAGTTTTATCAGAAAAAATAAAAGCTTCATATCCTGATTTTAAGCTTTCAGCACCATACAATAAGCTGGAGAGAAGTTTTAAATTCCCGCTCAAGTATTTATTGAGTTATGACAAAATTCGTCTATTCAAAAAAATATATTCGATAAATTCTATAGAGGTTGATTTTCCATCTGTAACAGCAGAGCAGAGATTATATATTCAACTAAAATCAAAGCAGAGAGCTCTTGCAAGAATTAATTCCAGAATTGCCAAGTTGAACAGGTATTACAACAGGCCTGCAGAACTGTTTGCACGTTTTGCGGAACTTTATT
>CALVEE010000102.1 GCA_944326495.1 Candidatus Gastranaerophilales bacterium
TTTACCCTCATCCTGTCGGCGCTCGGTATCATCCATTTCCTCCGCACCCGCCCCGCCGCCAAAGAGAAAGAGGAAGACAAAGACAAGAAAGACGATTTAGATTAAGCCAAAAGCGTTTCCGCGGAGAGAAAATTCGCTCCCCCCCAAAAAAGCGTTTCCGCGGAGAGAAAATTCGCTCCCCCCAAAAAAAGCGTTTCCGCGAAAGGCAAAGCCGAAACAAAAATATTCGCAATAAAAACCCGCCGCCCTGCGCATTCTGCGCAGGGCGGCTTCTCTGTCGAATAATCTGAATTCTAGGTATGTACTCATATTTTGCTGAGTGCTTTGGAAGCAGGCAGATTTGGAAATAAAAAAATGAAAAATAGATATATTTTTTAAATTATATGTTTGATTTGCTTGACAATAACATGATATAATGCTATAATTATTGCAATATCGTATTAATCACAGCACGAACGTGAGGCGAGGCGATAGTACTTTATAAGGAGGATATAAACATGAAGAATTTTTTTATTTTTCTTTGTCTGATTGTAGTTTATAAAATTTTGAAACTGTAATTTTTTGAGTAAAATCGCTTAAATCAAAAAGAGAGAGTTATTTTAAAAATTATTATTTTAGATTAATCGTTTCCGTTGTTTAGTCGTTCGTGCTGCTATTATGCGATATTTTCTTAAGTCAATATTTCCGGACGAGACTGGTTGTTTTTTTACGGGCAAATTTTACTTTATTATGCCGAAAATGGTTGACTTATTCGAATGCATCTTTGAAAACGAACTCAACAATGAGGCGAGCCTTGTTGTCTTTGTCTTTGAATACACGAAACTCATCATAAATTCCAGCAGCATCCAGAAAATCTTTTATTTGGTCATTTTCTATGACGAAACTATTTGGGTTAATTTTCATTACTACATCATGATTATTTTCTAAGACAAAAAAAGTTATTGAGGAAGTACGATTTAGAATTCCTCTGGATATGTCTGAGATTTTAATCATTGCATTTTCAATCTCAACGACGTTCCTTTTTAATTTTTTATCTTTGTAGATAGTCCTAAATCCCTCAAGAAAGTAGTATTTGTTTATCATTTGTTTAGCTCCACATAGGTAAAAACATTCCGATATGTGATCCCAATTTCAATTTCTCCAGTTGTCAACGGGTCAATATCGATATTGCACACATAGCTTAATGCTTTTTTAAGCGCTTTCATGTCATCAAAAACTGCTTTTTTTGTTCTAATTACAACGTCCAGCGAACCACTCTTAAATGGACACTCTTTGGCAGAAAATTTCGCTTCTTTGTCATGTCTTTTTACCATCTCTGCGAGAAGCAAAATAGACTCTTTCGCTTTTGCGAAATTTTCTTTGTTTATTGTTCCTTTCAGTGAGTTCAGATACCTTTCGAATCCAGGCCAGATAGACCTGGCGTATGCTTCAAAATCCTCGTAACTGTCAAAATTTCTCATTTTCACCTCTTTTCCGTAAGTTAACATACCTCACAGAATGTGATATAATAATAACAACCATCGGTCATTTATAACACGGGCGAATACAAAGAAGCGCAACCGTGGCTGCGCTCGTAGTATAACATAATATGTGACTTTTGTCAATACTTTGTCGAGAAATTACCTGCTCCGTACAGCAGGGGAATGGTTTTACGTCACGTATTCGACAAACTCTCAGGCGATCGGCGTGTCGTCATGCCGGGAATAGCGCACCGACTGTCGGAGTTATGAATAAAGAGTAGTGTTCGATATAAAAACCGACACTAATGTGTCGTGGAAATTTTTGTTCTGTAATGCGATATTTTGATAAATTTGGATAAATTGTTGCTATTTTGATATGGGTGTGTTATAATATAAAGAAAAAGGGGCAAAACAATGGATAAAGAGAATCAAAAAATAGAGGTTGTTTTTTCGCAAAATACTATTTGGAAACCACACTACAAATTTAAAAGTATAAAAGCAGGTGTGAAAGTTTGTCCATATTGTAAAAGAAAGCTTGAACTACATTATTCTTTGGTTCCGATAAGTATGAAATGCTCTGCAAAAATTTATGGAATGTATTGTTCATATTGTGATTGCTTATACGTTACGAACAAAGCTGCAATCATAAAATTATTAAAAGACAAAAAAGAGGTGGAAGGCTTTACGTTAGATGGGATTGAGCTTTCAAGATATACAGAGATAAAAAAAGAGGCAGAGAAAAAAGAAGAGGCTAAGAGAAAGGAAATAGAATTAAAAAGAAGAGCAAAGTTTGCTTATCAAACTGCTTATAATAAGATGAGGAGTATTCAATCTGCAATAATTTTGATCCATGTAAAATATTCATCGATATCTACTTCCTATGTGTATATTGTTAAAGAAGAAATAGATGCGAATCCGGAAAATGGAATTTTCTTCTATAAATCGGTTGAAGCAAGAGAGTTTTTAAGTTCTGCACTCGAGCCGCTGAAAAGCGAATATGGAAGATATAATGGGAAACAATACCATGTAGAGAGATATTCATTTAGAGACAAGCAGTTGGAAAAAGATTTGTCTCCATTATTTCCCCATAATATAGAGATTAGGAAAGATGGTGGATATGGTTCATCTATTAAAAATAGATATTTTGAAATTGTAGATTTATTCGTGTACTCACCATATTATGACAGATATGAAATAATTACAGGAACTCATGATAAACTCGAAAATGTTTATTTTATTGATATTGCGAAATATAGAAAATTTTTAAGGGAAAACGGGAAACCACCGATTACTATTTGGGTCGGAGGTAGGGATTTTACCACGCTTAATGCGGAATCAATTTTGCGTGTTTATGGATATACTGTCAATAAAACAGACGATCTTGATTTGCAGAAAAGACAAGAATTGCTCGCAGAAATTGTAGATGCCGAAATTTTAAGCGTTTCCAGCGTTATCTCTTATCTTGATTTCTTTATAAGCTCACACAGTTCTGATATATATGCTCTTGCAAGATTTAAGTGGGAAGAGGATAAAGAATTTATTGAAAGTTATAAAGTAAATCCTAAAAGATTTTTGATTGCGAAGTTTAAGTAAAAGTTATTTAAGTACATTAAGAAAATATATAAAAAACCCGCCGCCCTGCGCATTCTGCGCAGGGCGGCTTCTCTGTCAAATTCCTGTCATGCAGGGCGGCTCTGTTATGGCCGCCCGCGGCTGCCGAGCCGCAGCCTCGCGGCGTCGATGCTTTGCGGCGTCTGTGCTGCCGTATGCCTTTCGCCGCAAACGCTTACGCCTTTTTGAACA
>CALVEE010000103.1 GCA_944326495.1 Candidatus Gastranaerophilales bacterium
CCATAGAAGCGTTATCTTCTGCTACTTGATACGCGCCTATCTTTGTTGACATATTAGTCGAAATTGAATAGCCGGCAGCGTTATCCTTTGCACCGTTAATCTTAAATCCCGTTGTCATTCGCTCGATAGCTTGGTTTAAGCCGAGGGTGGAGTTGAGGAGGCTGGATTGGACGATTAAGGATGAGAGATTGGTGTTGATACTTAGCATGTTGACCTCCTTTGGACAGGAGTTGACCCCTCTCCCGAATTTCTAAGTTTCGCAGAGCTCAACTTGAAATTCTGCCCTCTCCCACAAGGGGCGAGGGGATAGGCTTGTAATTGGCAAGGAATTGTTTCCCATTTCGAACTTCCATCATTTGAAAGGAAGCGTGCGTTAAGCGTAGAGCGTTCCTTCCCTGGTGAGGGAAGGTTAGGATGGGTGACTGCCCGAAAGGGGAGTGTATTAAAGGCGATAGCTTTAACTGGGGCAAGATTTGTTAGCACCCACCCCTGCCCTGTCTTGAATTTGCTCCACGCTCCCGGAGTGTCGCCTTCAAGCCTAATCGGCTTGGCCGGCTCCATCCGCTCGCTATCCGGACTTACATCCGTCCGCAAATCCGCTCCCTCATTAGGGAGGGAGTGAGTGCTAAGCGCAAAAAACTCCTTTCCTGTAGAAAAAATCGAGAATAAAATAGCTCTAAAATAACTACAAAAGCAAGCTTCTAGACTTGCCCCTCTCCCGAAAAGCATGACTACAAGCGGGTTTGAGGCAATATACATTTTCTGCTCTGCTTCTTTTGAATAAAACATACCTAATCAGTTCCTTTGATTATTATACTTTATTAATTCCACATTCTCATAATTAGTAACGCTTTCTATATAGAATTTTTACAAAAATTAACATTATCTATACAGCCTAATATTTCGTAAAAAACCCTTTTTTTAAATCCGTTTTAGGTATAAAATAGATATACTAACTGTTACAAATAAAGAAAGGATCCGTAAATGGTGCTTGAAATGACTTACCCGCAGCTGGAGCGTGCTGTTAATCCGACGCATGATATCAGATTGTTTTCCGGCCGTTCTAATCCTGAATTAGCACAAGAAATTGCTGATTATCTCGGAACAACTGTAGGGCCTATGGTTATTAAAAATTTTGCTGACGGGGAAATCTATGTACAAGTCAAAGAAAGCATCCGGGGAGACGATGTTTTTCTCGTTCAGCCGTTATGCAATCCGGTTAACGAAAACCTCATGGAACTTTTGATTATGATAGATGCTTTCAAAAGAGCAAGTGCTAAAACCATAACAGCAGTTATTCCTTATTACGGCTATGCCAGACAGGATAGAAAAACTTCCGGAAGAGAAGCTATAACAGCTAAGCTTGTGGCTGATTTACTGACTACAGCCGGAGCAAGCAGGGTTCTTGCTATGGATTTACATACAGGACAAATTCAAGGGTTCTTTAATATATTAGTAGACCATATTTTTGCAGCCCCAATCTTAGTCGACTATGTTAAATCTCTCGGGCTTAATCCGGAAGAAATGGTCGCAGTTAGTCCGGATATGGGCGGAGCAAACAGAACCAGATATTTCGCAAAAAAGCTTGATTGTCCTATGGCAATTATCGACAAGCGCCGCGACAAACATAATGAAGCTATTGCAGCTCACATTATCGGGGATGTCGAAAACAAGGTATGCCTGATGTTTGACGACATTATAGACACCGCAGGCACAATATGCGAAGCCTCTAAGCTTCTCAAAAGCAAAGGAGCCAAAGCAGTTTATGTCGGCGCCACACACGCAGTATTTTCAGGCCCAGCCATTGAAAGGCTAAAAAATGCACCTATCGAAGAATGCATTATAACCAACACAATTCCATGGCAAAAAGAAGATTTGCCTGCAAATGTGAAGCAGCTCTCTATAGCACCGCTTTTGGGACAAGCTATCTCAAGAATTCATGATGATGAATCTGTAAGTTCATTATTCGGGTTTGAAAAAGAGATGAAGGTATAGTACCTCATCTCTTGTTAATAACCGTTTCAAACTAAACTTCTCTGATAAGAGTATTCAAATCAACATTCAAAACACGGGCAATGTCAATAACCTTCAAAATAGTAGGATTAATCTTGCCTGTTTCAATCAAGCTGATTGAATTTCTTGAGATGTTTGTGAGCTCTGCGAGCTTTTCTTGAGAGATATTACGTCTTAGACGTTCACTCTTAATGTTAATTCCTAAATTTCGTAATCTATTCTTTTCTTCCATAACTCTATTATTTTCTGCTATTGTTGAAGTTTTTTCTATATAGCATTTTGGTTTCTATTATATCATGTTGGGCATCAACAAAAAAGAAGCCAAATTTTTACACAAATAAGGCTTCTTTTTTTTATATAAAGGGCAGACTCAGAGCCGCCCTTTACCGCCTGCAACCTCTCGGAGAGTCTCATCTCCTATAAACAAGCCTCGCAGCAAGTGGGTCTTTAGCGGCAATTTTAAATTGTTTACATTAATAATATTAAATCATTTTAAAAAGTTTTCATTAGACAAACCGGCAATATTGTAAATTACAATATTGCCGGTTTTATCCATATACTGTTTGAGTTTTATTCTTCTTCTATACCGCCTGCTGTTGCGCCATATTTTTTAATAGTTGCATTTAACAGATTTTCATGGTGTTTTTCTCTGTATATCTGGCATAAAAGCTTATAGGCATGCTTGTTGTAAGGATTTTGCTGTAATATTATATCAAGCTGTTCTATCGCTGAATTTGAACGCTTCATATAATAATCAATCAATGCTGGCAGAATTATCGTTTTATCATTTGTATCAGTTGCTAATGCAATCTCTGCACAGCTTTTTGCCTTCTTAAACTCTTCTGCATCAAGATACATAACAGCAACTTCATAGTATACTTCCGATTTGCTTCTCATATCTGTTTTCATTTGAGCAACGGTCTGATATTCCTGCGCTGCTTTATCGTATTCTGCACGTTTGCGGTACTCTTCTGCGAGAGCAAGTTTTGTTTCTATATCACTTGCAGTAACTTCATCAAGGTTTTGGGTTTCATCATTTACCGGGACATTTAATGTAGCAAGAATTTCCTGCACTGTGAACAACTGTGCTTTTTCTTCCGCTGTAGGCGGTATGTTTGTTACATCCGGTACTACTGAATAAAGAAGCGCCAGTGTCTTTAAATCACGCGCGGTAATTTCCGTATTAAATTTTATCCCGATAGGATACATAACATCGTATATGCTCGGACTCTTGCCATTCAAGCCGAGAGAACGGCCGATTTCCTGCAAGGCTGAAGAATAAAGCTGTTTTGAGTCATGATTGTTATTCTTTGCATCTGTTTTCTTAAAGATAATTGTTGAATCTATGATTGTATTACCATTAACAGAAAAAGACTGTGAACCAATTACAGGGGTTGTGTCATCTGTATTTTTAAAATAGCATTTCATTTCAGCTTCTTCCGGAGCTTCTACAAATGTAAATCTTACAAGTCCGTCGCTTGCACGCTCCCAGGATTGGTATGCCCGCATAACAACTTCTCTGTAGTATGAAGGAAGTTCCGGACTATCCTCTATATAAACTTTCAGAGGAAATGAAGTTTTATTCCATCTTATAATTTTTCCGTTTGATGCAACTTCTCTAAAATAACTGTCTATTACGGCAGCCTTTATAGTCTTTTCTCCCATTGATTTGTCATACCCGAGAGTAATTGCATAAATATTTTTAAAACTAAATTCCGGAGACAGGACTTCTTGTTTTGTATTTACGCTAAGCAGCGAAACTGCTCCGGCTGCGATTAAAAGAGTACAAATAACTATCTTTTTCATTTTTCAGGATACCTCTTATCTTATCTTTATCTACATTCAATTATACACTAAAAAACGCAAAAATTTAAATTTTTGCGCTTACAAAGCTGTTGTTTTTCCCAATCAGAAAAGATGTGATGGAATACGTTCTAAGTGCTGTATAAAGGCCTATAGCAGAGCTGCTTGTAAGCCCCCTTTCTTTCATTATGCTAATAAAATCTTTTGCAGAAACCGAATTATTGTTATTAATTCCATTCCCGAGAAGGCTGTTCAGCATAGAAGGCAGTCTGTTTGAAGAATAATTCCCGTAAAGAGCATTCATGGCAGTTCTGTATGTATTTAAGTCAGTGTATTCTTCAAGCGTAATATCATACCTGCCGTCTCTTAAATCTTGCAGAGTCTGCTTATCCAGTACAGCCGGCAAGTCTTTCAGTTGATTATTTATATTCTCCAGTCTGTCTAAAGATACGGCAGACGAAGAAGCGGTTGTAACACTTTCTATCGACGACATATTCCTAACCCTTTTCAATTATTATACACTATTTTAAATAATTTTACAATTCTTACCATACTTGAAACTTTAATGATTTTAAGTTAAACTTTATTCATTAAGGAGGATTTATGCACGAATACGTATTCAAGATGAAAAAAGGCGATATTGAAATCGAATTAAAATCCGATGATTTGGAATTTGTTGAAGAACAGCTTAACAAGTGGCGTGAAGAGCTTTTGCAGGATAAATAATTATGTCTGTATATTCATTTAAGATTAAAAAAGGCAAGTATGAATTATCTTTATCAACCTCTGATAAAGAACTCGTTACAGAACAGTTTGCTCTCTGGGTAAGAAGCGCATCTGATTATGTTCAAAAGCATAAAGTCCAGCAGTGCAAAGATATGGTGAGTGCTCAAATTAAAAACGAAAAAGAAATCACGCAGAGAAAAATTGATGAGCAGCTGCAGAGAATGCCAAAGCCCGAGCCTGTTGAAGAAGCTCCTGTTAAGACAGAAGAAGATAAAAGTAAAAATCTTGATATCTTTTATGCACCTCCGATAGAAGGCGAGACTTCCGGACAGACTATTAATGAAACGCAACAGGGCGTTTTTGATAATATTCTTGAAAATTCAATGAATAAGCCGCAGACTGAGCTTTCATTTAAACCAAGTCCTTCTATAAAGAAAGACAGCGCATTTTTGAATTACATAAGTGCTAGAAAAGTGGAGAGAAAAATTGATTATCTGCTTCTTACTGCATATTATTTTACACAGTATGAGCAGAAGCCGAGATTTACGCTCAAACAGCTTAATGCTAAATTAATGCAGAACATTGCGGTAATCATTGACCATAGTGTTTTACAGGAAGCTATCAACAGAGATTATATTGAATGCCTCCCTGATTTAACCGGTCTTGTCGGGGCTTCTGAATACCGCCTGACAGCTTACGGGGAGAAAGTGATTTTAGATGAATAAAACTGTTGCGGTTGCTTTATCCGGCGGGTTAGATAGCAGCGTTACAGCTCTTTTATTAAAAAAAGAAGGGTATAATGTTATTGGTGTAACGGCAAAGACTGCTGATTCTCCCGAAGCGGAACTTGTTGTTAAAAACGCAAAAGCCGCTGCGGATAAGTTAGAAATCCCGTTTTACTCCTTTGATACTGTGGAAGTATTTAATAATAGGGTTATTAAATATTTTGAAAACTCATATAAATCCGGAGAGACTCCAAACCCTTGCATTATGTGCAACAAGTTTATTAAATGGGGAGTTTTGTTTGATTATGCAATAAATGAGCTCGGTGCGGATTTATTCGCAACCGGACATTATGCAAATATTAGAGAGACTGATGGTATATACAAGCTTTTTCCGGCATCTGATGAGCATAAAGACCAGCTGTATTTTCTTTTTGCACTTAATCAGGAGCAGTTGAAACGAACAGTTTTCCCGCTTTGTTCATTAAAAAAAGATGAGGTAAGAAAAATTGCGGAAGATAATAATCTGCCGAGCAAATCCGCAAAAGAAAGTCAGGATATATGTTTCATAAAAGCTCCTATGACTGCTAAAAAGTACTTAAACAACCTATTCGAGCCAAGATGCGGAGTGTTTATTGAAAAACGTACAGGGAAAAAACTCGGAGTTCATGAAGGTTTCTGGCAATATACAATAGGACAGAGAAAGGGGATTGGGCTTGCTGCGCCTGAAGCTTTATATGTTACGGAAATTGATGCTGCAAATAATATCGTTTATGTGGGATATAAAGAAGAATTATTTTCATCAACTCTCAAGTTGAAAAATGTAAATTGGAGCTATCCTGTAAGGAACAAAATTTTTAAAGCTTTAGTAAAAATAAGATATAATATGAAAGCAGTTACTACTGATATAGAAATTTTGCAAGAGTCTGTTAATATTAATTTTACAGAGCCCGTTTCTGCCATTTCAAAAGGGCAGGCATGTGTTCTTTATGATATAAATGACGGGCACTTGCTGGGCGGAGGATTTATTTAATTTATATCTTTACATTTTGTTATAATAATTGTATGATTATAATAGATTGGAGGAATTTTGGCAGAGAAATTCAAAATACAAGGCGGAGAGACTCTTAAGGGTGAAGTTTCGATAGGCGGAGCTAAGAATTCTGTTTTGAAACTCCTTGCTGCCAGTATTCTTGTAAAAGGTAAAACCAAAATTTATAATGTTCCGCAGCTTACGGATGTTGATATTATGCTCAATGTGCTCTCAGATTTAGGGGCATCTTATATCTATGATAAGCAGGGGAAATCAGTTGAAGTTGATGCTTCAAATATTAGTTCAATTACTGCAAAATACGAACTTGTAAGCAAAATGAGGGCGTCTTTTATAATATTAGGAGCACTTATGTCCCGCTGCAGAGAAGCAATTGTAGCACTTCCCGGCGGATGCGCAATCGGTGAAAGGCGTGTTGATTTTCATATAAAAGGTTTAGAGGCTCTTGGAGCTAAAATTAAAATTGAAAACGGTTATGTGCATGCAAAAGCGTCTAAGTTGACAGGCGCAGATATTTATCTTGATATTCCTTCTGTCGGTGCGACTGAAAATCTTATGCTGGCGGCAGTTTTGGCTGACGGAGCAACAAGAATTCAAAACGCCGCGCAGGAGCCGGAAATCATTGATCTGGCGAACTTTTTGAATACGATAGGCGCCGATATATCAGGAGCTGGAACTTCTGAAATCATTATTAACGGAGTTAAGGCCGAAAATTTACATACTGCAGAATATACGACCATTCCGGACAGGATTGAGGCAGGAACTTTTATGGCTGCTGTTGTTGCAACTAAGGGTAAAGCTATAATCAGAAATGTATATCCTGCTCATTTAACATTCTTTAATGATAAATTAATCAAAATGGGAGCTAATATTAAGCTTGTTGAGCCTACAACGATTGAAGTAAGCTGTAAAAACAGACTTAATTCAATCAATTTTGTCACCCAGCCATACCCGGGCTTTCCTACTGATTTGCAGGCTATAGCTATGACACTTTTAACTACTGCAAACGGAGTTGGAATTATTACAGAAAGTCTTTATGAAAACCGCTTTATGCAAGTCCCTGATTTACGCAGAATGGGTGCTGATATTCATCAGGACAGAAACCATGCTATTATTAAGGGGGTTAAAAATCTAACCGGTGCAACAGTGGCAGCAAGCGATTTAAGAGCCGGAGCAGCACTAGTTATTGCAGGGCTGATGGCACAGGGTGAAACTGTTGTTGAGAAATTGCACCATATTGACAGGGGTTATGAAGAATTTGAATATAAACTGCAGAAATTAGGCGGTAAAATTTACAGATATAATGACGAAGATACTAAAGAAGTAAAGGGGGTATTTAATGAGTCCCGCGTATAAAAGATGGTATGACCATGACCCTAAACTTTTAGAAGTTATTGAATTATTGAAAAATTATCAGGATGAATTAAGAGAGCATGCTGTAGTTTTTCTTGATAAATTAGAACAAAAAGTTTCTAAAGAAGCATTAGACAGGTTTTATGATTTAGTAAAACCTGTTAACGGCAACAGATGGTATGATAAAGACCCTATTATTTCTAAAACAGTAGAAATTTTGCGTGTTGTGCCGCCTGAAGTCCAGAGCGCATGCGCTGAACGTTTTATTTCTGCATTAAAGGAAATGGGGATTGAATACGAAAGCCCTAATCATAGTTAGTTAGCACTTTTTAAGGTCATAATAAAGTACTATATCCTCTCCTTACAGGCTAGGAGCAGCCGCGTTTGAGGCCGTGTAGAAAACTACAGATGCGGTGATTACTACTGTAGAGATAAATAAAAAAGATAAATTAAATAAATACTTAAATGCACTAAAATATTGTTGCGCAAGTGCGCGTATCCTACGCTTTTTCATATTTCATGTTACTACTTAATTTCAAAATCCACACTTGAATTCTGGTTATTTTCCTTTTTTATGCCGGTTATAAGTTCATACACATAGGCCGTGACAAGTCCGGTAAAACCATTAAACAGGGCACTTATGCCTGCCATAAGTATCATCAATAATACCATTACAACTATTGAACCGAAACTTCCGAGGAAAAATCTTAAAAAACCTTGTGTGTAAGATGGTATAAGCCAACCTAAAAGCATGCTAATCGGAGCATACACAATTGAAAAAGCTATAAATGATACAAAACCAATAACCGCACCAAATATACACCCTTCTCTTACGCTTATTATTCCAATTAATTCATTCTGCTTGAGATAGGCAAGAACAAATGCTGACAAGCATATTATCAGAAGCATAAAACTTATAAAACTCACGTAAGGAATAATTGTTATTAATCCGAGTATTACTCCTGCAAAAGCGCTTAATATTGATAATTGTTTTAACAAAAGCAAATTCATTATTATTTTCTCCTTATTCAGCCGCGATATACCCTCTTAAAGCCGTATATGCTGCAACATACGGGGAGGCTAAATAAATATATCCTTTAGTATTCCCCATTCTGCCCTGAAAATTTCTATTTTGTGTAGCAAGGCAGACTTCACCATCACCTAAAATTCCTGCATGAACCCCGACACAAGGCCCGCATCCGGGAGCAAGTATTGCAGCGCCTGCGTCTACAAAAATATCTATTAAACCTTCTTTTAATGCCTGTTTAAAGACATCTTTAGAAGCAGGAGATATCAGCATTCTAACATCCGGATGAACTGTTTTGCCCTTAAGAATTTCCGCTGCAATTCTTAAATCTTCAATTCTGCCATTAGTACAGGTTCCGACAAAAACCTGATTAACTTTTACATCTTTAAGCTCTTCAACCGTTTTAGTATTGTCAACAGTATGCGGACAAGAAACCGTGTGAGGAATATCTTCGGCCTTTATTTCAATTATTCTTTCATATTCGGCATCGCTATCGGGTAGAATTTGTCTGAATTTATCTCCTCGTCCTCTTTCTTTCAGGAATTCCTTTGTTTTATTATCAGCGACAAAAAGTCCGCACTTAGCGCCGGCTTCAACCGCCATATTAGCAAGCGTAAATCTTTCTGACATCGACATATTGTCAATCATATCACCGCAAAACTCCAAAGCTTTATAAGTAGCGCCGTCTGCACCAATCATACCAATCAGATGAAGCATTAAATCTTTTGAACAAATTCCCGGTTTAAATTTACCATTCACAACGATTTTAAAAGTTGCAGGAACTTTCAGCCAGGTTTTTCCAAGTGCCATTGCGACTGCAACATCCGTAGAGCCCATGCCGGTTGCAAACGCACCCAGCGCTCCGGAGGTACAAGTGTGCGAATCGGCTCCGACGAGGACTTCTCCGGGGTTAACAAAAGTTTCAATTAACCTCTGGTGGCAGACTCCCGCTCCTACATCAGATAAGACAGCACCATACTCTTTATGGAAATCTCTTAACACCATATGCGTGTTAGAAAGCTCTTTTCTCGGACTTGGAGACGCATGGTCTATAAACAATATAGTTCTTTGGGGATTATTCAATTTTGATTTGCCAAGTTTCTTGAATTCCTGAACCGTTAAAGGGCCTGTACCATCCTGTACAGCTGTTACATCCACTTTAGAAATAACAAGTTCACCTGCATGCACACTCTTTCCTGCATGTTCTGATATAATTTTTTCAACTAAAGTCAATCCCATCTTAAAATGTCCCCCGCAAAGCATATATTATTTCCCCCTTTATTCTATCACAATTTAATTGTTTTTGTTATAATTTTCTCAAAGGAAGAGGGATTAATGAAAAAAAGGGATATTTTAATTTATATAATGCTTGCAATTGCATGTTTGTTTCTGGTTTGCCTCTCTACAAACTACGACTATGACTTGTTTGCAAGACTTATTGTAGGCGAAAGGTTTATTGAAAACGGGATATTGCCTTTTAAAGATTTTCTCTCATATACCCCGACTCATCCGTGGTATGACCATGAATGGGGTTCAGGTGTTGTTTTTTATCTATTCTTGAAATACTTAGGCTCTGTTGGTCTAATTCTTCTTCAAGCAGTTTTGATGTTTTTTACAGCAGTATTTGTATTAAAAACCCAGAAACTCCAAAAACATGCCTATCCTGTCTCACTCGTTTTTATGGGCATATTTCTGGCTCTATTTATGAGATTAAACTCTGAGTTAATTAGATGCCAGCTTTTTAGCTTTATGTTTTTCAGCATGTTTCTTTATTTCCTTGAAAAAGCCAGAAAAAAAGGTTCTAATCTTGTCTGGTTCATTCCTTTAATTACTATTATTTGGAATAACCTGCACGGCGGAATTGTATCAGGATTAGGCCTGATATTCCTATATTTTATTGGAGCACTAATAGAGCGAAAGCCGTGGAAAAAATATATTGCAGTACTTGCAGTTTCAACTCCGCTTCTGGTTATAAACCCGTATGGACTTAAATATTTACAATTTCTATTTTCAGCTGCTACAAAGCACAGAAAATACATCACAGAATGGTGGCCGTTTTATCATAGAAGGCATGTTCTTTATTATATGCCTATGAGCTTATATGGAATTTTTGCGTTTGTAATAAACTTTATTGAAAATAAAAAAATTGATATTACAAAAACTCTTGTACTAGCAGTAACACTGTATTCCGGTCTTGCACACGTAAAACTTCTTTCTATTACAATAATCGCAGCCGCTGCATTATGCTATAACGATTTTTGTAAAGTTTTTGGCTTTATGAAAAAACTTACCCGAAAAATTGAAAAAAGTCTGTATCTTGCGCTCCCAATGCTCGCGCTATTAATACCTCTTTTTTCTCCACTGGTTCCAAGGGCTGATTTATATAAATTACCTCTATACGAAATTGAATTCCTGAAAATAAACCGTATTAAAGGCAATATTGTTGTACCATTTGGTTTTGGAAGCTATACCTCTTATAAACTTTATCCTGATAACCTTATTTTTATGGACGGACGGTATGAAGAAGTTTATGACGATAAAGAGTTTATGGTGTTGAGGAATTTTAACCTGAATGAACCGAACTGGGATGACATAATAAAAAATTATGATACTGATATCTTAATGCCGCAGAAAACTGCTGATATATATCCTGCTCTGGTTAAAAACAAAGATTGGGAACTCATATTTGAGGGACGTTTATGCGGAATTTTTGTAAAAAAAGACAAGCGCGCATTTTCTTATTATGAACCAGAATACGATATAGATTATTATAGAAAAACAATGTTTAAACATGGAGACTATCTAAATGAGTAACCCTTTAAAATATACCTGCCTGTTTGGAGGCGGTGCTATCAGAGGAATGGCATATGTAGGTACAATAAGAGCATTAGAAGAACTCGGAATTGAATATGATATAATAGGAGGCTCCTCTGTTGGGTCCGTTATGGCAGCACTTATTGCGAGCGGATACAAATCCTATGAGCTGGAAAACCTATTTATGAAGGTTAATTTTGATTTATTTAAAGATATTCACCTTGGAATAGGTCAGCCTTTTGCCCTAAGCAAAGGCGAAATATTTCAGGACTGGCTTAATGAGCTGCTTGCTAAAAAAGCGGATAATGTAAGAGGGAGAAATGTAAAGTTTAAAGACATTGCAAAACCGCTTGTAATTATAACAACAGATCTGACAAAATTCTGCTGTCAGGAATTTTCAGACACTGTAACACCTGATTTTGAAATAGCGCAGGCCATTAAAATTTCATCAAGCATGCCGGGGCTTATGGCGCCATTTAAGTATAATGACTCTTTCCTGGTTGACGGCGATTTACAAAAAGCATCTCCAATGTGGAGACTCTCAAATACTCTCCGGGAGTCAGAAAGCAGAATATTGGAATTCAGACTGGAAGGGGATTACAGCAAAGATGAAAAGAACCCTATTTCTTTTATAAACACAATTTACAGCTGCGTAACAGATATTGCAACAGATTTTGTAACCGAACTCTATGGCAATAATGACAGATATGACTGCATAAGAATTAATACAGGAGATATTTTCTTTGCAGACTTTAACCTAAATAAAGATGCAAGAAGAGATCTTATAAATGCCGGATATGAACAGACAATGAATTATTTTAAAAAAAATCTTCCGGAAAAGAAAAAAAGACTTCTTGATGTTTATCAAACAATATCTACTTATCTCAAAAAAGCACAAAAAGGCTTAAAATCCAATAATGTAGAAGAAGTTCAATGGTGGTTCGGAGATATTTTTACAGTCTTATGTGAAAACAAAGAGATAGTAGATCCTCTAATATACAGTAAAATTGTGGAATTAAAAAATGCACTTGTCAAGGGAACATCTACTGTTTTATTTTTCCATGCTTGTTTTAAAGGCGCAAAAAGACTTGAGGCTCAAATGAAAGACGTAAAAATGACAATTGATACCAGAATCACTGATATAAAACTATATCTGCAAAAATTTGAATAATAATTAACTTATTTGCATTTCCCGCATAAAACTTTCAAAACATATTGCACAAGAAACCCAAATTCCCAAAGAATATGCCTGTGTTTTATGTAATATAAATCGTATTCCAATCTTTCCTCTGCAGACGGTTCACAAACATTAACCTGCTGCCAGCCGCACCAGCCCGGCCGAACCCAGTTTCTGCTTTCCCAGAAAGGTATGCGGTCTTTATTTTCATAATAAACTTCTTCACGAACGGGTCTTGGGCCTATAACGCTCATATCTCCGCGCAGAACGTTTATCATTTGAGGAATTTCATCTACATGGAATTTTCTAAGCCATCTGCAGAACGGCATAATCCTCTTATCATTCGCCTGAACTTCATTCAAATCGTCGTCAAAATTTTCTTCAACTTTATCCTGGTACATTGTTCTGAATTTTAGCATTTTGAATGGCTGACCGAATTTACCGATTCTTGTTTGCGTAAAGAATACCGGCCCTAAATCGGAGAGCTTTATTCCAATCATTGCTATGATTGATAATGGAGATGTCAGTATTAGAATCAATATTGATGCAACAATATCACAAAAACGTTTGATATTAGCGTATAAAAGAGCTTTTTTTCTTACACAGTCATAGAAAAGCCAGTTTACAGTCATTTTAGATACAAGATATTTATGTGTTATTTTTTCATAAAATTTTGGCATTCTCCATACTTTTACGCCCAGCGGGATACCTTTTACAAGGTCTGTAAGGATTACTGAATCCATGCGGGATTTTACAGCTATGATAACTATTTTTACATTATTATCTTTTATAACAGCTTCTGAATCACAGGTTAATCCTAAAATAGGGATAGTTGAGTCCTCATCTTCAATATTATTCATATTATCATCAAGAAATCCAACAACTCTCATGTCTAATTCCGGACGTGCTTGAATTTCTTCGGCAATAAGCTTTCCATCCTGGCCAGCACCTACAATAAGTACATTTTTTACGGATTTAAAGTTTTTAGATAACAGATGAATTATTCTCCAAACTAAGATACAGGCAAAAGCTCCTGCTGCATTTATTGCAAGCAAAAGAAAAGTTATAACGCTGTATCCTGCAATTAAAAGCGGGATTGCGGTGATAATTGTTGCTGCAGAAACGGTTTCAAATAACAAATATATGTCAGCGAGCCGGTATTTTTTATCTTGATAAAAGCCTTTAAAGAACATAGAAATTAATAAAACCGCAAGAAACCACAATGTAATTATAAAAAGCTGTAACGCGTTATTTGTAAAACCTGCAAATGTATACATTGTAGTAAATACAATAATCAAAGCATCTACTGTTGCAGTTATATAAACAGACTTAGAAATATCAGTCATAAAATCTCCTTGTTATAAACACTTTTTCAACTCTTCTATTATACCACACCAGGGGTAAATATAACAGGGGGAAATACGAAGGGGTAAATATAAAAAGGGGGGGGGGAAATATAACAGGAAGTAATAGGAGTTAAATAGGAAATATAAGCTAATAAATAAATAAAAAGAACCGGTCTTATGACCGGCTATATCCTAATTCCAAAATAAATAATCTTTTAAATGGTACCCCAAATAGAAAATAATTGGAACCGAATAGTCTCCGACATCCGCAAGTTTTATGAGCTAAGGGATATTGCTTAACATTATTCATGCTAAGATAAGGTGTAAGGAGTTTAAATGTCACAATGGATATTTATGAATACTTAGAGAATAATGTAAAGATATTATATCATCTCAACAGTTTTGCAGCTGCTATTTTGTCAGCAAAAGAGAATTGTCTTTCTGATTCAAATAAGAATAGAATGGATATAGAAAATGCCATTTTTTCTATTATTGAATTTATAAAAACTGAACGTTTAGAGTGGATGTCTAAAGCCTATGATATAATTTCTCAAGATTATGATTATATTATTCATCGGATATCACAAACTAAAAATCCGCTTTTACAGGCATTTTATTCCGAGATTTTATATTATTCAAATGAGACTGAATATAAATCGTACATAAAAAATGCGGTTGATAGTTACTACGAAGTCTTAAATAAAGCTTTTGAAGAGTTATCTACAGCTTCTGCAAAATGTTTTGTTCACAGTGTAGTAGATATAATGACTAAGCTATTGCATTTAGCTGTTTTGTCAAAATCAAGCAAGCTAAAAGATATTAAAACTTTAATTTTAAAATTTTTGAAGGTAGATAATAATATTGAATCATATCATTACTTGGTTGTCTCCATTATTGAATTAATGCTTGAATATAATAAAACTTTTAAAAAAGTTGATTTTGAAGGTGTAGATGATATCTTCTGGAATTTAGTTCAACTTAAATTCAAAGAAAAAGAGTATCATTATCTAACAAGAATAATTCCGCACTATGCTCATAAAATTGATGAAAAAAGAGGTAAGTTATCATATAACTGGGATGATATGCTTGGTAGGTGTTACGTGAAATCTATGGAAACCGCAAATTCCAATATGACATCCCGTATATGGTGCATAGATGCTATAAAACACTATACCCGATTGAATAAGTATACCAATAAAATAAAACAGCTTGAACAAAAGTATATAACCTTTAAAGATAAATTAGAAATTACAGAATTTAAAGAAAAGATTGATACCAAACCATTTACAGATGTAGCAAAGGAAATTTTAAAATATCCTTCAATAGAAATTTTAAAAAAATTATCAGCCTCTAATGATTTTTACCCTCCGTTGGATAGTTTGAAAAATCAATATAGTACATTTGATGATTTTTTCGCTACTTCATATCTTGACCATAATATGCATCCTTCCAAAATATCATCATTGAAAACGGAACAGGATTTGTATCTTACTAATTATAAATGGTACTGGCAATTATATCAGATAACGATACAATACATTCTTATTGAAGGAATTAGGAATAAAAAATTTAAGTTACAAGATTTAATAAATTTTTTGATGAGTTATAGTAGCTTTTTTGATTTAATAACTACATCCCAATCAAAGAAAAAGCGTATACGATATAACTGGAGTGCAACTATTATCTCAATTTTTGAGACATATTTCAACGAAATGGAAAAGAGTTTTGAAGCTCCTAAAAAGTATTATCCTTATTTGGTAACAATAACAGAAAGCCTTGTCCTTAAATTTGAAACTTGGATAAGACATTACCTAGCCTGTTATAAACAACCAACTATATCTTCTTTACCTCAAGAAAATGGTATTATTAGAGAAAAAGATTTAAATTATCTTTTATATGATGATTTTATCATTGAGAAATTTGATTTTAATGATTTATTATATTTTAGGTATTTATTCATAGCCAAGGAAGGCTGGAATTTACGTAATGAAATTGCACATGGCGTTTTAATTCCGGAGCAATATACTGTTGAATTATTTAATTGGGTGTTTTTTGCGTTTTTACGATTAGCAAAGTATGAATTTCCGAATACGGAACGTAACCGGTTTATAAAAAATAGGACAAACCGATTAATTAAATTATAAACGGAGTTAATATGGCACAATGTATTTACTATAAAAACAGAATGGGACTAACTTTTAACAAGCGAGAACATATCTTTCCAAAAGCAATTGGAGGTATTGAACGACTTGATGCGGGGGTTGTATCCGACCAAGCAAATGAATTTTTTGCAAATAATCTTGAAGTAAAAACTCTTCGTACGTCTGAGATTTTCATAGGTCGTATCGCAAATGGATATAATAAAAAGCCTAGTAAAGAAAAACAGAAAAATAGAACCTTGCCCGAATATTTGTATAATAGAGAGATTGATTCAAGAACCTTAGGTAAGATAGCTTTTAACTCATTAGCGAAAATTAAAGGTAAGGATTATGTATTAAAACCAGAATTTGACGAATTTAGAAATTGGATAATAGGTGGAAACAATGATTGGTATCATTGTAAAATAGGAAAAGAGATTATTGCAAGTACACAAATAATGCCAAATCAGTCTCATTATTGTGTGTTTGTAGATGATGGAGAATATTTAATTGCTGATGTTTGTTTATATAATTGTTGGCGAAAAATGTTCGGTATCTGCAGAAGTTTTGATGATACTTTCGTAATTCCTAAAGGGTATATATGCGATTGGAAAAATAAGAAAGAGTTTACCTTAATGGAACTTATGCAGGAACTTGCGTAATTAGAAGACTTAAAATATCAAAATCTAAAGGGGTTATGAAATGCTTTTGGATAAACTATCAGCATCCGTAGAAAATGATTATATAGATTTTAAGTTACAACACTCTAGGATGATAACATAAAACTACAAGAAATTTATTCAATTTATAAAATAATATTTCTGCGAAATCACTTTGCTTTTGTATTCTGATATTGGAACTTCTTTAAATTTGTATATCTTACGACTGGCACCTAAGGTATTGGTATAAGTATAATAACCTTCAAACACAACTGCCATTGCCGATTGAATAGAAGAGCCGTCCGCAAATTCCTTATTTGTACCTATATAGATTGTCATATTAGTACCAAAAGTATCGCTATAATAGTTTGCTAGTACACCGCCTTTAACAGATTGAATAACTCTTACTCCTTCAGGGATAGAATACATTCCATTTACTTTAGGTTTCTGAACTCCCCATAAAATGTCTCTGAAATCAATTCTATCAACAAAGTATGGTGTGCTTGATTTTACTGTTGTTAATTTTTGCTTTTTTTCATAGGCTATGCTGTAGTTATAAATTTCTTTTGTATGTTTGTCCCAAATTGAAATACAACTCTCATAAAAAGAAATTTTATCGAGGTAGTAATCTTTATTGTCTATTCCAGAATTTTTAATATAATTTAAAACTTCTTGTTCGGATGCTGTACTATTTACTTTCCCATAGTAAACAAGTATATTTTTTACAGTTTCTATGTGCCACCATTTTAATTCTTTATATTGTTTGATGAAGGTATTTAAACCATCATATAAATTTTTGTTGAAAGCTATATCATTCGGATTTGATTTATATTGTAAATAAGGTTCTTCTATTTTTTTGATGTCTTCTTCACTAATTTCTTTGTTGGTTTTCTTACTTGTTCTCACGTAATTTGGACTTAAAGTTTGAAAATACTCAAACAACAGATTTTCTATAGAATTATACTTTGTAAAACCAAGAATTGCTTTGCTTAATATGCCGTCCTTTTCAACTCTTTTAATATCACTTTGAAAATAATCTTTTCCTTGCAGTGTATATATTTTGCTATTATTACCTTCCAAATCTGTAATTTCTAGGGTTAAACTTTTACTATTATTAATTATTTTTAAACATTCTTTTTCTGATAATTCTATAGTTGAAATACCATTTATTTTTTGAATGATAGAATTTTTATGTATTTCGAAAAGTTCAGCGGGAGAACCATGCTCTATATTAGTTATTAGTATTGGCATAGATAAATTTAAGGGATATTTATAAATGCTTATTCCTATTCCTTTTCTCTTTGGGACATATTTGACTATATTTGTAAAACCTTCTATATTACTAAGATTTACAGATGTTTCATTTAATGCGGTGCTTATTTCTTGCGGAGATATTTTGAGAGTAATTCTATCACTATTATTTAATAATGATAAACACTGCTTTTCTGTTAAATCACTTGTGTTTTTACCATTAATACTTATAATATACCAATTTTCAGGAATACCAGCTTTAGCCGCAGGCGAACCTGTTTGAATACTCCTTATTTGCAAAGGTTTTGATACAAAAAAATCTTCAAAACTACCCTTTCTAATAGCTTCAATTCCAATACCAAAGCTCTTTGCTTCAGCTGTTATTTGAAAAAGCAGTAACGACAGAATTATTAAAAAGACTTTTTTCATGTTTATACCCTCTTATTATATCGTCATATTACAAAGTCAAACTGTATAGTCAAGCAAAAACTATAATTTAAAATGATTATATCTCAAGTGAAACAATTTAATCAACTTAAAACTCCATTTTGAATTTATGTAAATTAACATTTTAATTTAATACCATTATAGTAATGCTTAAATTGAGGTATTAATAGTGGATAACAGAAAACTTTTAGGTTTGAGAATAAAAGAATTACGCAAAAGGGCTTCGCTAAGTCAGGAAGTTCTTGCAGAAAAAGCAGGTATTGAGCCAACATCACTCAGTAATATTGAAAATGGCAGAAATTTTCCATCATTTATTACATTAG
>CALVEE010000104.1 GCA_944326495.1 Candidatus Gastranaerophilales bacterium
AGCGGATTTGCGGACGGACGTAAGTCCGGATAGCGAACAGACTGAACCGGCTAAGCCGTGAGGCTTAAAGGTGAAGCTCTGTGAGCGTGGAGCAAATCCAAGACAAGGTTAGGATGGGTGCCAGCCCTTAAGGGGTTTGCGTTAAAGGCGTAAGCCTTGTTTGGTGCAAGGTTTGTTATCACCCACCCCCACCCTCCCTCATAAGGGAGGGAACATATTTTCAATAAGCAAAATTTTTACCGAACAGCAGTGCCGCAGGGCGAGCAGTGTTGCAAGCTTTGTTTTTTGTTTGGACACTAGTGCCCGCAGGGCGAGGAAGTTTGCGCCCTTTGTTTTATTTGTGAAGGCTAGTAGGCGGAATATTATCCGGTAGTCTTGATGGAATGCCTGTCAACCAATCTCTTACGTACGTAGCACAACAATTGGTATTGAGTTACATTTAATGTTGCACTTTGCTGCTGATTGGGAAAATTTTTCTGTTTTTTGTGTTATAATGCAGTGTATAGTTTTAGGGGAGTATGTATGAAAAATTTTTGGAAATATTTGGGCTATTCAACAGCTGTAATTGTTATTTTAGTATATCTTTGTTTTTTGTTTGTAATTCCTAATGTTATAGATTTGAATAAGTATTTACCGGAGGTTCAAAAACTTGCAAGCGAGTATGCAAAGCTTAATATCGCTCTTGAAAATCCTAAAATTATAACAACTCCTTTGCTGGGCGCCGGAGTTAAAGCTGACAAGATTTCTATTAAGCTTCCGGATAATTCTTTAGTATTTTCTGCTGATAGTGTTAAAACAAGAATTGCACTTCCAAGTTTACTTCTCTTAACTGTAAAAGTCTCAAGTTTAGAAGTCGAAAAACCTTTTGTTAATCTGGAAATAATAAACGATGATAATTTTAAAATAGTACGGCATATAGAAAGACTTGTTAATCCGGCAAAAGAACAGAAGCTTGAGGAAGTTAAACAAACTGCAGAAGCTGAAGGATTTAAATTTAATCCGGCATGGATAAGGATTAAAGTGCCGAATGTTAAGCTTAATAATTACAGAGTTCTTGTAAACGATTTGAAATCCAACCATTATTTAGAACTCAAGGGAGATGAATTATCTCTGGGATATTTTAATGGAAAGACGGCAAAGATTAAAACTTGCGCAGAGTTATTCAGTGATAAAGATAAAAATATAACCGCAAATATTGATATTAACACATATTTACCCGAGTTTGGCACTAAACTTGATGAGGAGGATGATCCTGCGCAGAGGCTTGATATTCCGTTCATCAATCCTGTTACAATGTACAGAAATTACGATTTAAAAGCAAATCTTGATACTAAACTCCGGATAAGAAACCATGGCGGGAATATTACTTCTTACGGGCATTTTAATATTAACGATATAACAATGAAAGTTTCTAATTTAGTTTTACCGCCAAGCTATTTTAAAGCGGAAACTTTTGGCTCAAATGTTAAATTAGATACAAACATTTATCCTGTTGAAAACCAAAATATTCAGCTTCTGGGAAGTCTTAATTATGGCAGACATCCAAAGCTTGATATGAATATTAAAACAGGCACAATAAAATTTAATGACATGCTTATATTAACAAAGGCTTTTCTGGATTCACTGCATATAAGAAACGAGCTGGGGCAGATAAAAGCAGAAGGAACTTTGGATGCAGACTGTTATATAAAAACCAATATGAAGAAATTGACTTCAAACGGTTCAATAATTGTCAGAAATGGCGGTGTCAGCGTTAGAAACCTGGGGAAAGTCTTATCGAATGCTAATATTAATATAAAACTTGATAATAATGTTCTTGATATAAGGAATTCTAATATTCTGATAGGTAAATCACCGCTGAATATTGATGGTAAGATAGATGAAAAATCTGTTGCCGATATTAATATTTTAGCCGACAGAATTCCGCTTCCTGTATTATTTAATGCGTTTGCGCCTGAAAATATCAGAAGCAGATATTCTTTTAAATCAGGTAATGCAACTCTGAATTTAGGCTTAAAAGGAAAGCTAAAAGATGCTGCAGCAGGGCTTAAGTTCGGACTGGATAATCTTAACATATCTGATAATAATATGATTGTTTTAAATAGAAAGCTTTCCGGTGAATTTTTTCTGGATAAAAAGGATTTACGCGGGAAAATTAATAACAGCGGGTTTGAATTAAGGCTTCCAAAGACAAACTCACACCTTTCAGTTCCGAATACAAATATAGAGGTTGCAGAAGAGAACATTACAATAAAAGAGAATTCTGTTTTCTTGAACGATAAATCAAGTCTTAAGTACTCTGGTTTGATAGAAGATTTCAATGAACTTAAGTCTATCAATTTTATTGCACAGGGCGGTTTGAATACGGAGGATTTGGTAAAATTAATCGGACGTGAGTTTAAGCCTTTTATTCATTCAAAAGGGGTAATTCCCGTTAAACTTACTTTTGACGGTGATAAGAAAAAACAAACTCTTTTTGTTCAGGCTCTCGCGGACAAAGAGAATTTTATCACACCAGTAGATTTTAGCAATTTGAATGGGCTGAATACTTCGCTTCAATCGGTTGTGGATTTTAAGGAAAACAGGATAAAGATTAAGAAAACAGGCTTGTTTACAAGAACGGTCTCTGTAGATGATAAAGGGAATGAAGTAGTAAATCTTAATGAAGTTTTTGGTATTGACGGAACAATAGCGGGTCGTATGGTAAACCTTATTAAGATTACTATGCCGAATAGCTTGAGGGGTAAAATTTATGCGTTTCCAAAATCAGATTTTACTCTTGATGGCAGAGCTTTTGTTCTGGGTGAGGCTGCTGCGCCAAGAATGCGCGGCGGTTTTGAGATTAAAAATCTTGCAATTCCGGAGTTAATTTTAACTTTGAGAGAAGGTGCTATTAGATTTAGAGGTGCAAATGCCGATTTTGATATCAAGGATTTAATCCTGAATGAATCAGATATTCAGTGTCAGGGAACCATAAGTCTGCGCCCGGCGGATGTATTGAATATTACAAAGCTGGATGTAAATTCAAGATATTTTAGTGTGGACAAGCTTTTAAAAGTAGCAGAAGCTGCAATGAAATACGCACCTGAGAGTTCTTCTAACAGCTCTAAGGCTCCGCAGGAAGCGGTTCTACCTGTTGAAATTCAAAACGGTTCAATCAATTTTGACAGAATTATTTCAGGAAAAATTGATATAAGAAATACTGCTGCTAAAATTTCTATGGCAAGAAATATTTTCTTTATAAGAGAGTTAAGAACCAATATATTCAAAGGCAGGGTTGCAGGGAATGTTTCTGTAAATCCGCTTACAATGCTTTTGAACATTAATGTAAACGGAAGAAATATTGATGTAGCTCAAGCTCTCTATGATGTAGCAGGCATGAAGGATACACTCTCCGGAACGGCAAGATTTAATGCCAAACTTTCAATTAAAGGAACAACTTTTGAAGAACAGGTAAAAAGTCTTAAAGGTACTGTTGATTTTGATGTTCGTGACGGTCAATTCGGCCCGTTTGGTAAAATTGAAAACCTGATAATTGCAGAAAACATAAGAGAGTCTCAATTCTTCCAGACAGCTCTCGGCGGTATTATAAGCGGGCTTACAACAATTGATACGACTCATTTTTCAGAATTAAAAGGAGAAATTCATTTTCTGGATGGTATTTGTTATCTTGAACCGGTTACATCACTTGGAGATATTTTGAGTCTGCACATATTTGGTGATTTTGATATTTTAAGAAATTATGCGGATATGAAGGTTCGTGCAAGAATGGCCTCTTTGATTTCTAATCTTTTAGGCCCGATAGGTGCAATTAACCCTGCAAATCTTATTAATAGTGCGGCAAGCTTAAATATTGTTACAGCAAAAGCGTTTTCAATATTCTGTGAAATGATTCCGGAAGATGAAATGTCTGAAATTCCGAGTTTTGCAAATAGTTATGTTGATAATGCTGCAACGAAATTCCAGCTTGTTGTAAGAGGTGATGCTGCAAAACCGCTCACTTTAGTTAAATCATTCAAATGGCTTGCAACAGAGAATGAATATCAGAATGCTGTTGATTATGTAAATTCAATTCCGGAACCGGTAGAAGGCAGTGATGCTGCAACTATTGAAGAGGTGGTGCAGGAAGTTGAAGCTGAAAAGAAAACTTTAAAATACAAAATAAAAAACTTATTCAAAAAAGATGAAAATCTTACCGAATAACATTGAACTTTCTGTTTATAAGCCGGTGCTTATTTTCTTTAAAATCCTGTTCGCTTACGAACAGGTTAACGAGTTTGTCTACATTCATCATGTTAAATAGAGTGAAAATATCCGAAGAGATATTGAAAATGCCAAGCGGAGTAATTTTATAGAGTTCTTCGATGAATTCTATAGTGCAGTCCTGCACAAATGTCAAATCTATACCAATAGACAGGTTTTTGTAGTTTCTGATTTCATTATACAAACGTATGCATTCTCTTTTATCAAGCTTTGGAGAAAGCGGGGTTAGTATACAGAACTTATCAAACAATTTTATTTCCATATTTTTATTGTAAGGTTTTACATTAGAAATATGAATTATCAGAAATTATGAAAAATCTATAACTTTAGATTGAGTCGGCAAATATAGTTTGTTCTCTGTCCGGACCAACACTTATAATACCAATAGGCGCCCCTATCAAATCCTGAACTTTTTCAATATATTTTTTTGCATTTTCCGGTAAATCTTCATATTTTCTGATTTCGCTTAGAGAAGTTTTCCATCCCGGCATTGTTTCATATATAGGCTCTAAGTACTTATGAATAAATACATCAGTCGGATATGATGTGTAAATTCTATCATTTCTGCAATCTTTGTAAGCCGTACAGATTTTTATTTCATCAAAACTATCAAAAACATCAATCTTTGTAAGCGCAACCTTTGTAATCCCGCCAACAAGCACTGCATATTTCATAATGACAGAATCAAACCATCCGCATCTTCTTGGACGTCCCGTGGTAACTCCGAATTCACGGCCGATTTCCTGGATTTTTTTGCCGGTATCATCAGTTAGTTCGCTTACAAAAGGCCCCTCTCCTACTCTCGTTACATATGCTTTTGATACCCCGATAACTTCATCAATCATTGACGGGCCATATCCGCTTCCTACTGCAGCACCTCCGCCGATAGGACTTGAACTTGTTACAAACGGGTATGTGCCGTAATCAATATCAAGCATTACACCTTGTGCGCCTTCAAACAATATTGTGCGGTCTTTATATCTGTTAAGCATATCCTGCCAGTCGAAACAAACATACGGTCTGAATAATTCGGCATATTTTTCGCATAGAGAAACTATACAATCTTTTGTATACTCTTCAATTTTATATACCTGTTTTAAAGTCTTATTTTTAACAGGTAATATCATATCTAACTTTTCACTCAAAGCTTCATATGAATATAAATCCTGTATTTTTAACCCAACACGCGCGTATTTGTCTGCATAAGTCGGTCCTATGCCTTTTTTGGTAGTTCCGATTTTTCCTTTTCCGGCATGCGCCTCTGTATATCCATCGACTTCTATATGGTAAGGCATTGTAATAGATGCAAGCGGTGATATTTTAAGATTTCTAAAATCTACTCCCTCTGCTTTGAGTTCATTTAATTCCCTCTCAAATGACTCCGGATGGATAACAGTTCCTGCACCAATAAAGCAGATAGTTTTGTCATACAAAATTCCGGAGGGTATCAGGTGAAATTTATACGTTTTACCTTCCGTAACGACTGTATGGCCTGCATTGCATCCGCCTTGATATCTTATTATCATATCAGCTTTTTGTGCAAGCAAATCCGTAATTTTAGCTTTGCCTTCGTCTCCCCACTGTGCTCCTATTACAACTGTGTTTTTCATATTCCTCTCCGTATAAAATCTAAAAAAGCCGGTTTTAATCCGGCTTTATTGTTGAGCTTGTTTTGCTGCCCTCTGTTTTGCCTGAACATCCAGCATAGAATTATGCGCCATCATATAGACAGAACATATTTTGTAATTCTTCAAATACCATGCGCAGTTTTCCTGCATACATACTATTTCTACCTGTGAGCCTACACTCATCAAAGGGCATAAAGGTATTGATTTTTCTTGATCACGAGGTGCCATTAATTATCTCCTATCTTCTTATTTTGCCATTTTTAATAAATTACAGTTTTCACTGCGTGTTCTTTCTTGATCCTTGTAAATTTTAGTCCTGTTAATTACTTCATCAAAATCTATTTCATGCGCGTTAAAATCAGGCCCGTCAACGCAGGCAAATTTTGTTTCCCCGCCTACCGTAAGCCTGCAAGCTCCGCACATTCCTGTACCGTCAACCATAATCGGGTTCATGCTTGCTTCTGTATAAATACCCTTGTCTCTTGTCATATCAGCAACGGCTTTCATCATAGGCATAGGGCCTACTGCAATTGCATAATCGACTTTTTCGCGGTTCATTATTTTTTCAAGAATATCTGTAACAAAGCCTTTTTCGCCTAAACTTCCGTCATCCGTTGTTATAAAGAGCTCAAAGCAAGCATCCTTCATCTTATCCTGCCAGAATATTAAATCTTTTGTTCTTGCCCCCATAATCATGTATACTTTATTCCCTGCTTCTTTAAAAGCTTTTGCTATTAAATAACAAGGCGCAGCGCCATATCCGCCGGCAAGACAGACAACCGTCCCATAATTCTTAATATGTGTCGGCTGACCTAAAGGCCCGACAATATCAACTAATTCATCACCTGCATTCAAGGAAGCTAATAACTTTGTAGAATAACCTACTGCCATAAATACTAACGTAAGAGCTCCGGTTTCTTTATTTACATCAGCGATTGTCAAAGGCACCCGTTCGCCGTTTTCTTCTGCTCTAAATATAATAAATTGCCCGGCCTTAGCGTTTTTTACGACATAAGGCGCATCAACAGTAATTTCATATTGATTTGGACAAAGTTCTTTTTTTGATAATATTTTATAACCCATATACTTAAAGCTCCAAATTTATAAAATCATATTACCACAAATATGTTATACACTCAATATGTAAAAACTGAATTATTTGCACGCAAAAAAAAACCTTTCTTTTTAAGAAAGGTTCGGAATTTTTTTCATTAATTCCTCATGTGTAGAAGGTTAGTGTGTAGGTTGTATGAAAGGTTTGTGTTATGTGTTTCGTATTTATTTAATGCTTGTCATTTGACTTACATATATATAAAGTATATTTTCATGTAAGAATTGCGCTATACCTTATATATTGTTACAAAACTTTACAAACCTAAAATTAATTCAAAAATCCCTTCGGAATATGTTGGATGAGCAAAACAAGTTTTTTTAATATCGTTTATTGTTAAATTATTCTGCATAGCTATAAGGAAAGTATGAATAAGAGCAGATGCTTCTTTTGAGACCAGATGTACACCGTATATTAAACCATTTTTTGTTATAACCTTAATAAAACCTTCTGTTGAGTTATCACACCACGCTTTTCCCAGTGCCGTAACCGGAAGTTTTTTTATAGTATAACTTTCATCACAATCCTGCTCTCTCAAACCCAGCCAGGCAATTTCCGGTTCACCGTACACAACTGACGGGGTAAGCTTTCTGTCGAAAGGAATTCCAAGAGCAAATTCTTTTGCCTGATGGATGGCGTAATGTGCAAGTTGAATTTCGCCGCAAGCATCACCCAGTATTATATCAGGATTGCAATTCAGGCTGCAAACAGGCTCCCTTCCTACTGCAGAAAGTATAAAGTCCGGCTCTATTATAACATCATTATTATTAAGGTGTACTTTTTGGTTTTCTATTTTTTCAATTGAAGTGTTTAGGTAAAATTTTATATTTTTCTGTTTAAAGATACGCTCAATCCTTTTTGAGACTTCAATATCCGCTATCGGTAAAAGATGTTCTTTTGTCTCTATAATATGAACTTCTGTCCCGAAATTGCTTAAAATTCTTGCCCATTCAATCCCAATCGCACCGGAGCCCGCGATTAAAACTCTTTCAGGGAGCTCTTTGAGGTTTAAAATATCATCAGAGCTTAGAATGAATTTCCCGTCAAACTCCAGTCCTTTTAATTCCCTGGGTTTTGCTCCGCAGGCGAGTATTATTTTATCTGCTTTATACTCTTCTTCTCCGGCTGATATTATATTATTGTCCTTTATAAAAGCTTCTTTATAAACTGTTTTTACGCCGGAATTTTTAACCGCAAGTTCCAGTGCTTTTCGGACTTTTTCTACTGTTTTGTCTTTTTTTTCAACGACTTTTGAAAAATCAAACTTAAAATTTTCAAAACTAACTCCGATCTCAGCAGAGTTTAAGAATTGGTTATATAATTCGGATGAATGCAAAAATGATTTTGTCGGAATACAGCCGCGGTTAAGACAAGTCCCACCGAGTTTATCTTTTTCAAATAAAACTACCGAAAATCCTTGTTTTGCAAGAAGCATGCCTGCTGTATATCCGGCAGGTCCTCCGCCTATAATTCCGTAATCAAACTTTTCCATATGCTTATTCTAGCACATTAATTTAAACTTTCATACTGCCGGACGGATAAGCCGGTTTTTTGTTAAAATATTTTTGAAAATCTGAAGCTCCGGCGTTTCTAAGAACGGGAGTAACAATATTTGATGCTACGATACTTGCTCCTACAGTTCCAAGCGTTGTTACATAATTCTTGTATGAATAATATGATTCTGTCGGGAATTTAGGGTTGTTTTTTAAAACTTCATCCAAATCCAGTGATAATTTCCCGACTTTATCGCCATATAAATCTTTATTTTTATTAAGATAATCTCTGACTTTTTGAGGAGCAATTTTTCCTGTAGAAGCCATTTTTGAGACGATTTTTTTAGTCATTTGAGTAATTAAGAAAAAAGAGCCGATATTTACGACCGCGTCCAAGACTTCCTGCGGAACAAGGAATGCTTTTTGTTCTCTTGGAATTTTGGGATTAAAAAGAACAGCTCCTATTTGTGCAAGAGATGATAATCCCCAGCCTATTGTGCCTGTTACAACAAGCATTTTGGCAGTATTTCGTTTAAAATTATTGTATATCCAATCAAGCGGAGACTTTACCATCTTTTTTAGCCTCCTTTCCTTTTTGGTTTAACCAGTTTGTTATAAGAATTGTAAGCGGTGCATCTAATACAAAATTGGTTACACACATAGCTGCAAGTGCTAAAGCCATTGCCAGAGCACTTCTATAGTTCTTTAAAAACTTTTCATTACCTGCTATGTCAGTCAATGAACCTTTTGGCAGCAGGAGTTTGCTGAATTTAGACTTTCCTTTTATATTAGTCATATTTTCAACCGCAGTATAGATAGGCCCCCTTACAACAAACATTCCAACTGCTGTTCCTGCAACAATTTTAGCGATTGTTCTATTTCTTGCAACTTTTCTGGTATTCTCATCAACTCTATGATTGTAATAATCAATAGCCGGCTGGGTTAATAAAGCTGTTGCCCCCATAACCCCTCGGTTTATATGTGGTTTAGAGACCCAATTATCAAAATTATTTCTCCGGTCAATTTTTTTTGCGGAATCTTTAGCTGTATGCATAGGTGCAGCATCAACTGCTTTCTGAATGATTTTGTCTTCCAGTTTTTTCCACCATTTACCACGCATGGCGATACTATTGTTATAATTGTATTCCGGCTGTATATTCATAGTCTACACTTCTTCCTAACGGTATAAAACCGCTGAAGCTGCAAAATTGATTTATTTTGAAAAATTGTTACAATTCTCTTAACATTTTTATTCAAGAAATACTGCTGAATTCTTCCTCGAGCCACTCTACAAGCGGCCTGTCTTCACCAAAGAAGATATTGAATTCTTTCTCTATCTTAGAACTTCTTAAAAATTTTCTATCTATATTATAAGCAGAAGGTTCTGTACCGTCTGCGGTTGGTTTTGTTATTTTTTGAGTTTCTTTGTCATATACATTAGAATAGTTTAAATCTAAGTCAACACAAAAAGGCATTCTTTTTTTGCCTTTTTCATCATACGAAATTAGCCCGAATGTTCTGCAGATAATTGCCCTTGCTGGATAAACAGAACACCGGTTATCGACAAGAAACGGACATTCATACATCTTTTCGCGGGATTTTTCTAAAAGATTTGAAATATTTTCATTAACTCTGTCTTTTATATTATCTTCAAGCTCGTTATAATAAAACATTAAGTTTATATACTCAAGCTCCGAAATCGGATATTCACCCTCTCTGCAGCAGTAAGCACAGCCTTCTTTACATTTTATAAAAGGTTTTTGAGCTTCAAACATTTTTTTGAGTTCATTATCAAGAAAATTTAGATATTCCCTGTATCTGGTTATCAAATTAATTCCTCGCCTGTATTTCTTTTAGCTTTTATGGCTTCGCATCTTTCAAGTTTTGTAAATAATTGATAATTTATTTCTCCGCCGACTAATATCAGAATTGATGTATAATAGAGCCACATCATCATCACCGCAAAGCCAGCAATTGTACCATATACAAAGTTATATGTATGCAAATTATTGATGTAGACTGAAAACAGCCACGAACCAAGCAGCCAGGAAATACAAAAGAATATCGACCCCGGAAGTGCGCTATGTCTCCTTAATTTCTCATTTCCGCTCAAATCGGGAAGAATATAATAACTTAAATACGCCATTATAAACAATGTTAAAAACGCAATCGGCCAGCGCACAAAAAGCATTATATTAGCCAAATGCTGTGTCATTCCGATATATGCAACCAGGAATTTTATAATTACTTTACCGAATACGATTAAAGTAATACTCAGGAATAAAACCAGAGTGCTTACAAACACCATGATTAAAGCTAAAATTCTTGAATATATAAAATTTCTTGTTTCTTTTACTTTATAAGCTCTGTTTAATCCTTTAGCAACAATAGCTACCGTATTTGTTGAAAGAAACAATGTAATACAAAAACCTAAAACTGCAACCAGCCCGCCTTTTTTAAAGAAAAAGACTTCGTTTAATACGGTATTAACAACATTTAAAACATCCTGCGGCATAATGCTCTGCATAAAAACAAAAATAGGCTGCATGAAGTTTTGTTTTCCCATGTAACCGAACAATGCCGTTAAAAACAATATAAAAGGACAAATTCCGATACAGAGCATAAATCCCATTTCAGATGCCATTCCGAAATAATCATGCTCTATAACAGATTTGATAATATTTTTTATTGTCCTGAATGTTCGTTTCACAATTTAATTTCTTTCAATATTTTTTTTACTGCTTCGTCAATGCCGGCTTTAATAGTGCATCCTGCTGCAAAAGTGTGTCCGCCGCCTCCGAATAATGAACAAATTTGTGCAACATCGGCTTTTTTACTCCGCATAGAGACTTTAGTTAATTTATTATCAACCTCTTTTACAACAAAAGAAACCTCTGTTGTATCAATTGCGCGGAGAGTTTCCGCAAGCCCGTCTGTATAATCGTCTCCTGCTGAAAACTTTTCCAAATCTTTTTTATAGACAGTTGTATAAGCAATTTTGTTGTCATTAAGAAACACAGCCTTATTTATACAGTAGTTCTGGAACATTACAAGATTTTTTGTTTTGGTTTCGTAACATTTTTTGTATATGAAATTAGGATTAGCACCGGCATCAACCAAATCTGCGGCAGCTCTTAAGGCAGAAGCGGAAGTATTCTCAAACCTGAAATTCCCTGTATCCGTCATAATAGCGGTATAAAGACAAACTGCGGAATCTTTATCAATCTTCCAGCCGTTAGTTTTAAAATAATCGTACAAAACTTCTCCGCACGAGCTCGCTTCGGGATTTATAAGCTGATAATCGCCAAATTCCGGATTAGTTTTGTGATGGTCTATATTTATTGTACATTTTGCCTTATCAAAAAAGATTTTAGAATCCATCACTCTGTCTATTGCTGCAACATCAAGCGTTATAACAAGGTCGTAAACAAGTGATTTATCAAAATACCTTTCAGCCTTATCAACATTAGGCAGAAATTTATAGTTATACGGCAGGTTTGATACAATACTCATATCCGCTTTTTTCTTAAATCTGTTATAAATCATACTGTACATAGCGCACATTGAACCTAACGTATCACCATCCGGATTCATATGAGATAAAAGCAGTATCTTTCCGCTCTGTTTTATGATATCATCTAAATTGAAGTTCATAAAACTATATTACCATAAACAATGAAGAAAGTTTTGTATACAGATTTTGAAGGAGTTGATACCGTCATTAACGAGATGATGGACTCTCCCGAGTTTAAAAAAGCAGTTACAAGAACCAACTTGTACAGTTTTTGGGATAAAATTCTTCCGGAAAAATTTAAGAAGCGCTCCCGTCCATATTCAATGCTTCCGGGCGGGATAATGGTTATTGCATGCGAAAATCACATTGTTGCTCAGGAGCTTTCTTTATACAAAATAATATTGCTGAAAAAATTTGAACCGTATTTAAAAACTTTGAAAATGCGCGTAATTGATTTTAAATTTGACCCTAAAAAGTGGGGAGGATGATGAAATGCTAAAAAAAATTACAAGCAAAACAATTATACATACAATACTAATTTTAGTGTCGCTTTTATCAATATTTCCGTTTATATGGCTTACTTCAACTTCTTTGAAGGGATTAGGTGAAGATATTTTTGCTTACCCTCCAAAGCTTATCCCTGTAGATTTTAGCTGGCAGAATTATATCGATGTCTGGGGAAAAGTCGATTTTATGGCATATTTTTGGAATAGTGTGATAGTTGCGGCTTTAACTGTTATTCTTAATCTTATCCTCTCGTCTCTTGCCGCGTATCCGCTTGCCAGAATGAATTTTAGGGGTAAAAAAGTTGTGTTTTTTGCTATTTTAGCAACAATAATGATACCATTTCAGGCAATAATGCTTCCGGTTTATATTATTACATTAAAGCTTCATCTTATTGACAGCGTAAATCGTGTAATGGGATATATAGGACTAGTAATGCCGTTTGCTGTCAGCGCATTCGGTATCTTTCTTATGCGCCAGGCGTTCTTAAAAGTTCCCAGAGAAGTTGAAGAGGCTGCTATTGTTGACGGATGTAATGTGTTTCAGATGTTTCGGCGCGTTGTTATCCCTATGGTAAAACCGACTCTGGCTGTGCTTGCTGTATTCACGTTTATAGGCTCCTGGGGTGAATTTTTGTGGCCGAGTATTATGCTTACAAGAGACAGCATGTACACTCTTCCGGTAGGAATTAATAATTTGCAGGGAATGTTCTCTTCAAATTGGCGTTTTATTGCTGCCGGATCTATTATTTCAACAGTACCTATAATAATATTTTTCCTTGCAATGCAAAGGTTTTTTATATCAGGCGAAAATGATGGTGCTGTCAAGGGGTAGAATTGTTATAGGTTTATATTGCAAAAACTAATATTTTATACTATAATATATAATAAGGATATATGGTATCGTTATGCGTTTAATATTGAGTATCAAGGAATTGATAGTTAAACCTCTTGAAGTATTGATAGATACTGGCTTTGAGCTGTTCGGGGGGGGGGGGGAGCCCTATTTATTAGACGTTTTGAGCTTTTAGGAGGTTTTGTATGATAACCTTCGGAAGCGATGTCGGTGATTTAATACTACAGCGCACCTTGAGTGATAATACTCTGGGTTTGACTTCTGCAATCGAGCGTATGACTTCCGGCTATAAGGTTAACCATGCAAAAGATAATGCAGCCGGTTATTCAATAATCACGGATTTGAATACAAAGATTAGCTCAATGCTGCAGGTACAGTCTAATACTGAAAACGGGCTTGCAATGCTGCAGACAGCAGAAGGCGGGCTGGAAGAAATTCAAAGTCTTTTGGAACGCTTGAGAGCATTAGCGGAACAAGCTTCAAATGATAGTTACGGAGCAGACTCAAGAGAGTCAATGCAGCGTGAAGCTGATGAGATAATAGAAGAAATAGAGCGGATAAGAAATTCTATTGAATATAACGGAATGAGTTTATACGAGACGCCGAGAGAAGATGCTGTTACAACTGCAGCTAACCGTCTTTCCGCGTCAGCAAAAGTTTCAAATGCAGGAGAAATATATCCTAAAAAACATAACGATACACAAAAATCTTCTGCGGCATTTACACCGGCAACAGACGGAGGGGTAAATTCTTTATCCTCTTCGTCTGCTGTTTCTCTTTTAAGTAATAATACAATAGAAGGAGCTGTGGATTTTGCGGCTAAAGAGAGTAAGACAATAGATATTGACGGTGTTCAATATACTATTACTAATCGAAATTCTGCGGATAATGCTCTTTCTTATATAAAAGATACAGATACAGGTCAAATTACTTTTCTTGGCAGTAATTTAACTATAGAAGCACAGAAGGATGTTTCGCATAATATACTTATCCAAGGAGCTTATAACTATGTTTATGGTGGAGACCTTGATGATAGGATTGAAATTGTAGACTCTTCTTCGATACAAAATAGAATTTATGCTGGTGCTGGAGATGATACTATTATAGATTCGGTAGATTGGGCTAATACTTTATACGGTGGTGAAGGGAATGATACTTTTTATTTAAGCGGTGCCGCAGCAAAAGTTTATGGTGAAGATGGAAACGATACGTTTTATGTATCTAATCAGAGAATGGATATTTATGGCGGAAATGGCGATGATATATTTAATTTGCAGGGAAGTTCTTTTATTAATTATAATCGTTTGTATGGCGAGGATGGGGAAGATACTTTTAATATTCAAGGTTCAAATAATACGGTTTATGGCGGTGAGGGTACAAATGCGATTAATGATAACGGAACCGGTACTGTAAGTGTAGATGTACCCGGAGCGAACAGCTATATCGTAGAGTTTGGTAGCTATGAAACTAAAGAACTTGAAATCAATGGGATAAAATATACAGTAACTAGCAGAAAGA